>JAADGX010000241.1 GCA_013152135.1 Chlorobiota bacterium | reverse complement strand
AGCGTGTCATCAGGTACGAGCAAGTGGTCCAATCACCGGCGAGGGAAGAGTATCGGAACCAGGCATGAACATTCTCGGCATTGATACCGCAACGAGTATTCTCACCATTGCGCTCCGGGTGGACGGCGAGACCGTGGAACAAAAAGTTTTTCGGCAAACACGGAATCATGACTCCCTGCTTACGCCAACCGTGCGCGATCTGTTGACGTCTCGAGGTCTCCAGGTGCGCGATCTGGACACCGTGGCAATCTCCATTGGTCCGGGGTCGTTTACCGGTTTACGGATCGGTTTGAGTTTCGTCAAAGGGTTGGTGTTTGGGTTGGATGTCAAAGTCGTGGCAGTCCCGACGCTCGAGGCTCTTGCATGCGCGGTGCGAAACGAACGCCGGGCTTCGCTTCCCTTTGAGTGTGCAATCGTTCTCCCCGGACGGAGGGGGGAAGTCTTCTGGGGAAAATTCAAGTTGTCGGATAACGGTGTGGAACAAGTGCAAAAAACGGAGCTTGTTCCCGTTCAGGATCTTGCTTCGCAACTACCGGAGACGTTTGTCATCGCCGGTGAAGGAGCGAGTGAACTGGACAATGCCAGGAGAAATTATTTTACGCTATATTCAATTGAAGCATCCGCGGCGGTCGTGGCGGAGCTTGGCGAGGCACGGGCCCGGAACGGAGAATATGAAGATATTGCCTCGCTGGAGCCTTTTTACGGGAAGGAATTCCTGGTAAAGGACGCTGGCGGCCGGTTGCCGAAAGTTTTGCGCGATGCTTCTTCGCAATTAGAGTCCAAGGATTAACAATGGCGTGGTTTCGAAGATCAAAACAGAATATTGATCCGAGTTCGGGGAAGAAAGAGGTACCGGACGGATCGTGGATCAAGTGCAGCGGCTGCAACGAAATGTTTCACAGGAACCAGATCGAGGCGGCCCTCTACACGTGTCCGAAATGCAATTATCATTTTCGCGTGGATAGCCAGACGTACCTGGGATTCCTCCTCGATCCCAAGTCGTTCCGGGAGTACGACAAGAAACTCCGCGCAACCGACCCCCTCGGCTTTGTCGATTCGAAGGCGTACAAGGACCGGATCGAAAGCATGATCGAAAAGACGGGGTTGTACGACGCCATCCGGTGTGGTGTCGGAAAGATCGACGGGATGACGGTTTCCATCGGGGCGATGGATTTCGCTTTCATCGGTGGGAGTATGGGCTCGGTGGTTGGAGAGAAAATCGCTCGTGCGGTGGATCGTGCCATCAAGCGGAAATGCCCGTTGATCCTGGTTTCGGCCAGTGGAGGGGCGCGCATGATGGAAGGTGCCCTCTCCCTGATGCAAATGGCGAAGACCGCGGCAAAGCTGGTTCAGCTCGCGGAAAAGAAACTGCCCTACATCTCCATCATGCTCGACCCCACGACGGGCGGTGTGACGGCAAGTTTTGCCATGTTGGGCGACGTGAACATCGCCGAGCCGAAAGCGTTGATCGGGTTTGCCGGCCCACGCGTCATCAAGCAGACAATCGGAAAAGACCTGCCGGAAGGATTTCAGCAGGCGGAGTTCCTCCTGGATAAAGGCTTCGTGGACATGGTCGTACACCGAAAGGATATGCGCGATACGATTATCCGGCTTATGAAATTTTTCCAGAATTGATCCATGGACGTCCTTACAGGGATCGGTGATATGCAGGTTCGGGCGGAGCGGGATCGCCTGGCGGGAAAGACCGTCGGTGTCGTTCCTACCATGGGTGCTCTCCACGAAGGTCACTTGAGCCTGATTCGCGCGGCACGGTCCGCGTGCGACGTCGTGACGGTCACGATTTTCGTGAATCCGAAGCAATTCGGGCCGGAAGAGGATTTCAACAGTTACCCGCGCATCTTTGATCGGGATCTCTCGGCTTGCGAAAACGAAGAAGTGGACGTCGTTTTTGCTCCCGAGGCGGGGGACATGTACCCGGAGGGATTCAGCACGAAGGTGGCGGTATCGGGATTGACGACCCTCTGGGAAGGCGAAGCCAGGCCAGGCCATTTCGACGGCGTGACGACGGTTGTGACAAAGCTGTTTGCCATCACCAAGCCTCACCGTGCGTATTTCGGTCAAAAGGATGCCCAGCAGGTTGCGGTTGTCAGGAGGATGGTGCGGGATCTGAACTTCGATCTCGAAATCATAGTCTGTCCCATCGTTCGCGAGGCGGATGGTTTGGCAATGAGTTCGCGCAATGTGTATCTTTTACCAGATGAGCGGCAGGAAGCGCTGGCGCTCTTTCGTTCCCTGAAGAAAGCGGAAGAGCTCGTTGCCTCGGGAGTCAGAAAGTCCCTGGACATCCTCGAAGGCATGAAACAACTGCTGACCGATACCGAGATACGGAAACGCGACTACATCGCTATTGTGAACCCGGATACCATGGAGCCGGTAGAGACACTGGAGCCGGGGCAGCCGGTACTTGTGGCGGTAGCGGCAAGAGTGGGCGCGACAAGACTCATCGACAATACGATTGTTACATTGGCGGAATGACGGTGGTATGAATCGCATCCTGTGCAAATCCAAGATTCACCGTGCGCGTGTCACGCAGGCGGAACTGTACTACGAAGGCAGCCTCAGCGTGGACCTGGACCTGTTGAATGAAGCGGATATCTTGCCTTTTGAAAAAGTGCAGGTCGTCAATGTGAACAACGGGCAGCGGTTCGAGACCTATGTCATTCCCGGCGAGGCGGGAAGCGGGGTCATCTGCCTCAACGGCGCGGCCGCCCGCTTGGGCCAGATCGGAGACGAAATCATCATTATCAGCTATGCGCACTACCCGGACGACGTTGCTCGTACACACCATCCTACCATTCTTCTCGTCGACGAGAACAACCGGGTGCGCGAGAAAATCGAGGGCCCTCTTAATCCTTCCACCGATTCATCACTGTCGAGTTAACGTTTCATGAGCGATTCGACACGCCCCGTGGCTGCGGTAATCATGGCGGCGGGGAAAGGTACACGCATGAAGAATCCCGGCCTGCCCAAGGTGTTGCACCCGGTGGGTGGAGTTCCGATGATCGACCACGTTATCGCGTGTGCGCGGGGTTTCCACGCCGAGCGGATTATCACCATACTTGGGTACCAGCGGGAGAAAATCCTGGCGCACTTTCGCAAGGATGGAATCGACTGCGAGCACGTGGTGCAGGAACCCCAGCTCGGCACCGGTCACGCGGTAATGCAAGCGCGGCCGCTGCTCCAGGATTTCCCATGCGACCTGGTCGTGCTTTCAGGCGATGTGCCGCTCCTGCGACCGGCAACAGTCCGGGCCATGATCGCCGAACATCGCGAGCGGAACGCGGGCGTCACTGTGCTGACCGCCGTCATGCCCGATCCCGCCGGCTATGGCCGGGTTGTTCGGAACGAACTGGGGCACATTACACGGATTGTCGAGCATCGAGACGCGTCGGACGAAGAACGTGCGATCAAGGAAATCAATACCGGGATATACGTGTTCCGGACGGAATGTTTGTTTCCGGCCCTCGACCGCCTGACTCCGGACAACGATCAGGAAGAGTACTACCTGACGGACGTGTTTTCGATGTTTTCCGATGATGGTGTTCGCATGGTGCCGGTCGTGGCGGATTCGATAACCGAAGTCCAGGGTGTCAACACGGTGGAACAGTTGGCGCAGATGGATCGTCTTTTCCGGGAGAAAACCGGAACGCGGGTTTGAGGGAGTATCGTTTACGGGATGAAGTAATAAGGCAGGTGCAGAAGCTTTTTCCCGTTGTTATTCGGTTGTCCCGTTTTTCTTTACAGCAAGGTCCGATTTCATAGACGCTGCCGGGTCGGGCGCACGGTGAGCACGTTGGTACTGACATGCGGAGGTTGATCCAACGCGTGCACGATCGAACAAGCGACGTCTTCAGCCGAGAGGAATTGCGTCAGCGGGTGCTTCTCCCACATTTTGAAAACATCCGGGTCGGTGATATGCCCGGTTAATTCGGTCGTAACTGCACCCGGCTTCACGTTTATGATACGGATGCAGGTTGCCGGGCTCAGCTCCTGGCGCAGGCCTTCCGAAAACGCATCGACAGCCGCCTTGGTGGCGCTGTACACGGTCGAAGAGGGCGAGACATTTGAACCGGCGATGGAAGATATGTTGACGATGTCGCCCCTTTCGTTCTCCAGCATGGACGGAAGCACTGCCGCCGTGCAGAGCATCACCCCCTTGATGTTGACATCCACCATGCGCATCCACTCGTCGATTTTCAGCTTGTCGATGAACGAAAGGAGCATCACCCCGGCATTGTTCACAAGAATGTCGATTTTTCCGAAGGTGCGGAGCGTGAGCTCCGCCATCCGTCGCGTTTCATCGATGCTGGTCACGTCGGTGGGGCAGATGAGGGCCTCTCCGCCCGTGTCCGTGATACGGGTGTAAATATCCTCGAGGTGGGAGATACGACGGGATGCAAGCGTGACACGGACTCCTTCGGCGGCCAGCGCCATGGCCAGCGCTTCACCTATTCCGCTGGAAGCGCCGGTGACTATGGCAACTTTGCCCGCCAGGTAATGCTTGGGTTCGCTCTTGTTGAAAGTGGTCATGCTTCGGGTTCCCGCAACTGTCCGGTTCTTCGTTTTCGAAACGTAAGATAGGCAATTCATGCCAATGTACTTGCATGGAGAGTCCTGCTCGCCTGTCTTCCCCACGAAATCGTCCGCAAAACGCAGTTCGAGAGGACAAGCGACCTTTATCCTCCTGAAAACAGTATTATTCCCCGAGCGGGTATGCATTTGAAAATAACGGCTTACATTTTTTTGTATATTACTTGTCGGACCACCGATTATTTTTCCACTGTTTTTTCGGGAGGGACTATGAGACGGTTTTTTCGGAATCCTGTCTGGTTGTTCGTAGCGATTGCGTTCACCGGTTTTGTGACGCAGACGAGTTACGGGCAGGCAGGGAAATCCCTGATTATCAACCACTTCGTTGTCGATCCGGATGTCATCGAGGGACATCTGGTGGTCAGTGATGTAACCGGAAAGGGCGGGAGAGTCGATATCTGGTTCTACGATCAAAACGGAGTCCTGGCGGGTAAGACATCACAGATAATTCCAGCCCACGGGAAAATCAATCTCGATCCGCAGCGATACGTGCAGCAAAAGAAACTGATCGGTACCATACGGATGGATTCCCGCGAGGTGATCACCGGTCAATACTGGCAGTTCTACAAAGACCCGTCGCTGGGGTGGAAGAACATCGCCGTCCCGGCCGCGGTTGCTCCGGGAGCGACGAAGCTCGTGTGTCAGCATTTCGTCTCCGATCCGACGATCGAAAGCTATATCGTCATCGCGGATGCGGAAGGTACCAGTCCGACGTTGTACGTTGAGTTCTACAGCGATCAGGGTGAACTGGCCGGTCAGAAGAGATATGTTATTCCACGCAACGGCAAACTTTCTATTCTTCCCAGCGAAGCGGTGGGTGGAAAGAAGATGACCGGTGTCGCTTACGTCCAGACGGAAGGCGGCAAAATCACCGGTGAATACTGGCAAGTATCGCCCGGCGAGAAATACCAGGTTGCGCATGCGATGTTGGGAAGCGCCCCGGAAGCGAAAGTCATGGCCGAAGAGACCTTGCTGCGCATCCAGATCAACTTCGATTTCGACAGCGACAAGATCCAGAAGCGCTCGTATGCTGATCTTGCCGAGGTAGCAAAGGCCATGAATGATCCGCGCAACAAATCATTCAGGTATGAAATCGCAGGCTACACCGACGACGTCGGGAAAAGGAGTTACAATATCAAGCTTTCCGAACGCCGCGCACGGTCGGTGATGAAGCACTTGATCTCCAAGTGCGGCGTGGATGCAAGCAGACTGGTAAGCGTCGGGTACGGTCCCGACAATCCCCTCGTTCCCAACACGAGCGAGGCCAACCGGGCGCGGAACCGCCGGGTCGAATTCAAACGCCTTTCCAAATGAGCCAAGGGAGAAATCATGAACCGGACACGAATGACTTACCTGCTTAGCGTTTTTCTCGTGTTGCCCGTTCTGGTGAACGCCCAGGGCAGCCGCGAGTTTGTCGTCAATCACTTTGTCTCCGATCCCAACGTGATTGAATCTCACCTGGTGATAACCGACGTGGAGGGCAAAGGCCCCATCGTGACCATGAAGTTCTATGACAACGACGGGAACCTGGTGGGTGAGGGAAAAGAGCTCCTCCAGCCGTTCGGGAAACTCAACCTCGATCCCGGTGAGTACGTGAAACATGCCGTGGTGAATGGAACCGTGCATATCTCCGCCGATCGTGGCAACATCGTGGCCGAGTACTGGCAATTCTACAAAGACCCCGAGGAATCGTGGAAGAATACGACTGCCATTGCCGTCAGCGCGCCAGGCTTCAGCAAGCTGGTGGCGCCGCATTTCGTCTCGGACCAGGACGTTGAAGCGTACCTGGTTTTGGCCAGCACTGATGGTAAAGACGCCGTCGTGACAATTCGATTCTACGACGATACGGGGAGGAATCTGGGAAAAGCGCGGGAACTGGTCAAGGCCAACGGGAAACGAATCTTGAAACCGTGGGAATACGTCAAGCACAAGACGACCGGTGTCGCTTTTATTGAATCCGATGGTGGGAGAGTCGCGGGCGAGTATTGGCAAGCGCAGGAATCGAAGCGCTACCAGGTCGTTTATCCCATGGGCGGAATCAAGTAGAGTGTTCCAGGGGTGATGCAAGGCGCGGGGAACCACGCCTCGTTATTGCGGAAAACCGGGAAGGTTTCTTGATGGGCGTTTCCCGGAGGTGAGTGTACCCATCCCGAAAGCAAAAAAGAAGGCAGCGGTTTGCAATCGCTGCCTTCTTCTATCAAGCAAGTTTTCCCGTCAGCTTTCGACGGGGTTCTCTTTCTTCGGGTCCTTGATCAATCGATTGACGTCGCGTCGGCTCATGCGTTCCCAATGATCGGATTTTTCGTAATACAGGTAGACCACGTCCTTGAACACGTCAATCTTGTCGATTCGCGCCTTTCCTTTCGCAGTTTGAATAATGGTGTCGATTTTGGGGAAGCCTTCCAGAAGCGCCTCGTACACCTCCGCCTCGTACGCGAGGCAGCATTTCAGACGTCCGCACATGCCGGAAAGTTTGAAAGGATTAAGAGGCAGGTTCTGTGTGCGTGCCATAGACGTCGAAATGTGTTCAAACGTGTTCATCCAGTTGGAGCAGCACAATTCCCTGCCGCAACTTCCGAATCCACCGTGGCGCTTGGCCTCGTCGCGGGCGCCGATCTGCCGCAACTCGATGCGCGTCCGGTATTCAGCCGCAAGGTCTTTGACCAGTTCACGGAAGTCCACCCGTCCGTCTGCGGTGAAATAAAACGTAATGCGGTTGCGGTCGAGCTGGTATTCCACGTCGACCAATTTCATGGGCAGGCCGTGATTCTCGATCTTTTCCTTGCAAATTTCGAAAGCGACGTGCTCCTGTTCGCGGTGGTATCGGAGGATCTTGAGGTCTTCCTCAGTTCCAAGGCGGATGACGCGTTTGATGTTGGCAACGCATCCCTTGTTGCGGAGCCGAACCTTGTGATACGCCAGTTGACCGATGTCGATTAAACGCCCCAGGTCAATGCCGCGGTCCGCTTCCGTGACGAGGTAATCTCCGATGGAAAGTTCAAGGTGTTCGACGTTGAGGAAATAATCTTTGCGCCCGGCCTTGAATTCCACTTCCACGACATCGTCGGGCGTAATGTCTTTCCAGGGGTCTTCCGGGATATCTCCGCTTTCGAGCGCGCAAGGCGGGGATGTCCCTCCGCATCCGGATACAGGCGCCTCGGAAGAATAAATTAGGATCGAATCATCGAGTGAATGGTCAGAGGGGGGTTTATTGCTATGCGATGAATCTTTGTCAGTCACAGTGCCTCCCGTGCCTATCTAAGGTGGAGGTTGAAGACGCCGATGAAGCTTGTGTGCAAGATTTACCAGCGCAAGAGTAAGATGCACATTTCCCGTGACGTATTCAATGGTTTTCTCGATCTCTTGCAAAGCGTCTTCGCAGGGGATACTCGCGAAAAGTTGGGCGAACTTGGTGACAGCTTCGCGGTTGTCGAAATGTCGTATGCGGTCCTCTCTTCCTTCGCGGATAGCGATGACGTCGTGAAACCAATCTTCAAGCGCTTGCAAGAAACGAATGGCTTCCTGGCGATCGCGCGACGACACGATGGGATCGAGCTCCTTCATAATGCCCGTACTGTTTCCTGCATAAACGGCTCTCATGAATTCCACCACCAGTGATCTCCGGCTTCGCACCTCGGGATCGGTGTACTCGAGGGCTTTGCGGAAACTGCCTTCCGCAAGGCGGGCCAATGCTCCTGCGGTGTCCTCGTCGCATAATTCGCGCTCGACGAGGGCGCGCGCAATTTCCGGTTCGGGGATGGGATCGAAGCGAACGACCTGGCACCGGGAGATGATGGTGGGGAGCAAGGCGTCGGGTGCAGGTGTCGTCAGGATGATCAATTGCCCGGCGTTGGGTTCCTCCAGGGTTTTGAGCAGAGAATTCGCCGCGTCCGCCTTCATTTTTTCGGCGCCGCAGATAATCACCACGTGGCGCTGATGCTGGCCCACCCGCATTGCCGCTTTTCGTTTGATATTACGAATGCTGTTGATCTTGATGACACTCGCCCGCCTGATCTCGATCGGGTGATATGGGTCCTTCCCCTTGGCGGCAATTTCGTCACGGATTTCCCGGATGACCGCCTCGGTGAGCTTTTCATACGGGTCGTGCTGTTTTTCTTCATTTTTACCCGGGGGCAGGGGAAATACGAGATCGAGGTTCGGATGCTGTAACGTGTCCATCTGCCTGCAGGATGGGCAGGCTCCACACGCTTCCCACGTGCCCGCTAAACAGTTCAAGGTGCGCGCCAGCTCGATGGCTACGGCGTCTTTGCCGGTGCCGGGGGGGCCATGAAAAAGAAACGCGTGGGGAAGTCTGTCGTGTTCAAACGTCGACCGAAGGAGACGCAGTACACGCTCTTGACCGATAATTCGATTCCAGGACATTTCGCAGTTAAAAAGCTTGGCCGATGCCAAAATGAATAACCATACCCGAGAGCGTTTCGGAAAAGAACTTCCGCTCCGTGAACCATCGATGATTCGACACTGATGGATCAAACATTTTCATTCCGAAATCTATTCGAATCGGCCCGAAAAACAAGTCATATCGCAACCCGACGCCGAACGCCATTGCGATTTCGCCGGTATTCATGACCCGAAGTTCTTTCCACGCGTTTCCCGCATCAAAAAACAGGACCAACCAAAAACGATCGAGATCAAGGGGAAGAAAAGACGACATGCCGCGGAAAGCGTTCCATCTCAGCTCGAGGGATGATTCCAACAGGGCGTTCAGTCCAAGCGACGTCAACGAGTCGGGGGCGGTCGAAAGCTCCCGCGCGGTCCAACCGCGTATGCTGTTGCTGCCGCCGGCGAAATACGCGCGGGCGATCGGCACGGGCAGGTTGCGCTCCTTGCTCCCGCCATAACGGAAAATACCTCCAAGACGAAACTTTACCGCGAGTACCGCTCGTTCCGATTTGCCCGCCGGAGTAAACCCCCGCAAGAGAATATCGGATTTCAGGTACTCGATGCTTTCGATGTTCTGATCCGGATCCTCCAGTAGTTGCTTCAACAGGCCGGCATGCTCGATAGTCAGTTGTTGGGAAAGGCCGGAAGTAGGGTTGAAAATATCGTTGGTCTTGTCATGAAATATCGTGACACCAGCAATGAAGTTGCGATAGTTGATTCCCGTTGCGCTGCCGAACTTTCTGAGCACGTCGCCGGAGATCTTCGGGTCCGTGACGTCATAGCGCTGCTGTTCAAATGTTAACTCTCCCTTGCCGCTGAGACTCTTCGTGAACGTATGCGTGAGTCCTACGATTCCCTGCAGCACCTGGACCGAGTACAGCGATTTTTCGTCCGCCGACAAGATGTTGATGTTGAAAAACCCCCGCGTGTAATTGTCCCATAAGTAGGGTTGATCAAGCATGAGTGAAATCTTGTAACTCTTTGTTTCGAGTGAATGCCAGAGAGTGCTGAGATTGACGGAAAACGTTTGGGCGCCACCGAAAATGTTGCGGAAAAGATACTTGATTTCCGCTCCGGCGTTGAATCGATTGTCGTACGAGTTTACAAGAAACGCAGGAGCGAGTTCGTGCCGGTTCCGTTCTTCAAGTATGATCTTGATGGGGATCCTGTCGCTCGGTGCATCGGTCGTGTCGGGAGGCAGGGGCTGGAGGCGGACGGTGCTGAAGATGCCGAGACGGTTAAGATTGGCTTCGCTAGCTTCTCGCCTGACTTCGCTGTAAACATCACCGGTTTTGAATTCGAGCCGGTCGTAGATGATTTTACGGGCGAGATTCAATTTCCGTGTGCGCGTTGTGTCCTCGAAAATTTTTCCGAAGAAATATCTTCGTCCCGGCAGGAAGCGGACAAAGATATGGACATTGTTCGTTGACGTGAAACGCTGAACGTGAACACTGTCGGCAAGAGCGTCCGGGTAGCCGGTATTGGTCAACAGGGTAATGATTCGTTCGATTTCCGCCCGAAGTCCCGCCTCCGTGTACGGATCCCCAACCTTGATAAGGGGGTTGGAGTATATCCGTTCACGAACATTCCCGGGCAGCGAATCCAGGTTTTGAAAGTAGATGCTGTCAATAAATGATCGTACGCCGGGCAGGATGTGGAATTCCACGCGGACGGTCGTATTTACAGTATCCAGCGCATAATTCCCACCCACGCGGGCATTGAAATATCCGTTCTCCCGGTAAAACTGCGCCAATCGCTGAATATCCTGTTGAAAAACTTCCGCGTCGAAAAACTCGGGTGCGGAACCCAGGCTCTCACTAAGGTTGTCATAAATCCAGGTCCAGAATCCCGCGGGAGATTCCCTTGTGGAAATAAGCGATGCCAGCACATCATCGTCATATTCCCCTTCGCCCGAAAAGGTGACGGAGGCAACCTCCACGCTGTCAGCAGCGGAAACGAACTTCTGTTGTCCCGGCAATGAGTTTGGAAAAATAATCGCGCAAAAGACGAGAACGAAAAAAAAACCAGCACGCCGGTGCTGGCTACGGTTCATTAAGGACGGTTTATGCATGGAATTACAGCAAACAGCGCAAAGTGCCGCTAATATTCGCTCCCATCGTCGTCGAGAAAAAAGTCCTCTTCGGTTGGATAATCCGGCCAGATCTCTTCAATACTTTCGTATGGTTCTTCCGTGTCTTCCAATTCCCTCAGATTCTCGATGACTTCAAATGGGGCTCCAATTCTATTGGCGTAATCAATCAACTCGTCTCGTGTTGCCGGCCATGGAGCTTCATCCAAATATGATGCAAGTTCTAAGGTCCAAATCATCGGTCGATCTCCACGATGGATTCATAAAACATTATCTCTCCACCGAAGTGGGGAGGGTACTTTCGTGACCGGGCGAATTATAGCAACTCTGTATCTATTTGTCAAGACATTTATTCAATAAATTCCACGATGCGGAAAATAACGATGCGCGCTCCAGAGGGCTCCGAACGCGTGATTGACGAATGAAAAACAAGCCGAACGGCACTTTTCAGGTCCACCGCGTGTTTTACTGACGATATTGATTGTGCCTTTTCAATATATTAATCTCTACCGGTAGTGTCGTATGATGAGCGATGATGGTATTGACATATTTGATAGGAACGGAAATCCGCGATTGGAAACAGTACCACGAGAATTATTGGACGATCCGCATGAAACCTTGGAAGCGGGCATAAACGTTTTTATGATATCCGTTTTCCAGGGAGCCTGCGACGCTGTATGGATTAAAGCGTTTTCACCGAAGAATGCCGCTGCGGGAGAATAAAACATGAAAGAACCCGATTTGCGCGATGCCGAGCGCAGGAAGTTCATTCTCGAGGGCCTGGGCTTGACGGGTGGCCTCGTCCTAGTTTCCTCATCGCTCTTCTCTGCCTGCGAATTCACTGAGTTTAAATCACCCAACGAACCGGTCGGGGGAAATCTCGTGCTTGATACAACCACCTCGCCGTATTCGGTACTTGCTCAACCGGGCGGTGCGGTCGCCGTTGCCGGTGTTGTCGTCATTCGTATCAGCCCTGATCAGGCGTCGGCGTTGTCCAGGATCTGTACCCACCAGGGTTGTGATCTCGATCCGAACGACAACGGTTCCATAGTGGGAGACCGGCTCCGCTGTGGTTGCCACGGCTCGGAATTCAATACTGGAAACGGGGAGGTCTTGAAAGGTCCTGCCCGGGTGGGATTGAAGTCGTATCCCGTGGAAATCCGTGAGAATGTACTCACTGTTATCATGGAGTGAACTCGTCTTGGCGATCAGTTGGTTCCGGTTTTTTCACGTGGGAATGATATTCCTGGTTGTTTCGGCGACGGAACTTCCGGGGTTGCCGCGCTTTGCTCTCACCTCGGGTGCGACGTGCTCTTCGTGCCATGTCAATGTCACCGGTGGCGCCATGCGCACGGAAGGCGGGTGGTTTTCCATCAGGAACGTGGGTTTGATCCAACCCCGGAACACGTTTTTGGCTCCATTGTACGGGGCGAAGAGCAATACGCTGTTCATGAAAAATCTGCGGTGGGGATTCGACATGCGCGTCCAGGTTGCAAAACGCGGCCGGGATCTTAAGCGCGACGTATTTGCGATGCAAGCGGTTCCATACCTCTCCTTCGAAGTGCGGGATAACCTGTACGTGTATGGTTCCTTCAATTTTGTGGAGCCGGTGTTTCCTTCTCAGCAGCGTTTCACCGCAGCCGTCTTTTACCGTCCCCTGGAGAAAGTCGCTTTCAAGGCGGGATTCATTCAGCCGAAATTCGGCATTCGCTACGACGACCACACGGTGTTTACCCGGCAGCAAGCGCAGCTTCGACCGATGTACCAGGAACTCGGGATGGAACTCTACGTGACGCCCAAGGACTGGCTGACGATTACGGGCGGGGCGTACTCACCGAAAAATCGCGCCACCGAAAGCAACGTTCCGATCGACGAATCGAGCGTGATGATCGGCGGTGGTGTCGATTTTCGTCCCATGGATTGGGAGAAAGGACTGTCGTATTTACTGAGCGGTTCGTTCCTGCTC
>JAADGX010000267.1 GCA_013152135.1 Chlorobiota bacterium | reverse complement strand
GGCGCAGTACACGATGCGCTCGGTTTTGTCCCTGCCGATGGCCTGCGCGAGAAGATACGCGCAGTGATTGGGAATGCCCGAATTGATGTGAACGCCGCCGTTGTCGTAGTTGATGTCGAGCTTCATGAACTCGTTCATGTGCGATGGCTGCCAGGCGGGATGGTTCTTGTCGGTTACGCCGTTGTGAGGATCGGCCATGTCCCGCAGCGCGCCGGAGGGAAAAGATGAAACCGGGACGATGCCTTCTCCCATCTGCCAGTCGTCCCTGTCCACCATCGCTCCGAAGATGTCGGATATCGATTCGTTCAGCGCGCCGGATTGGAAGACGTATTCAAGGCCGGCGGTAAAGCCGGTAACGCCGTGCGTCATTTCATGCGCCCCGATGTCCAGGCCGCCCGCAAGGGGTTTCCAGGTCTTGCCGTCACCGTACGCCATGAACTGCCCGTTCCAGAAGGCGTTGTTCATCGGTTGATTATTGCTCGTAACGTGAACCACGGACTGGATCGCCATGCCCTTGTTGTCGATGGAATTCCGGTTGAACGTCGTTCGGAAATACTCGTACGTCGTAACGGCGTTGTAATGGGCGGATACGGCGGACTTGTCGGTCCAGGTGTTGTTGGCGGAGTTCATGACGTACAAACTCTTCATGTCGGTATTCCGCGCGTCGATAGTCACGATTGTTCCGACGGTTTTGGTGGGAAATACGGATTTCTGGGCGTCGAACATCGGTCGCGTGGCGTCGATCATGAAATACGTCCCCTGGTACAGGTACGTATCGATGGTCCGCGTCACCCCGTTCAAATCTTCGGCCTGGGCTTTCGCCGGTCCATCGGAACAGGAGGCGTCGTATTTTTCGAGAATGGCGCCCGTTTCCGCGTCGATGAAATACCGCCAGTACTCGGTGATCGAAGGTCGAATTTCCACCATGAATGCCATGTGCGGCGTGGCGGTCGTGCGCTCGTGCCATCCTCTCTGTCGGTCCCGAGTAATTGAGAAGTTTCTCGAGCTGTGGTGAAAAGGTCTGGATTTCAGTGACGGCCCGGAGATCGTTTACCGCCGTCGCGATGGCTGTCCGCGCGTCGACGGAAACCGGTGTGAAGTCCACACGGTGCGGGGAAGGGATGTACCGGCCGTTGAACAGATCGACGTTTCCGTAGGGATCCAGGTGCACGTACACGTCGCACCCCCAGAGGTCGATGCCCGCGTACACCTGCTGGAGCCGGATGTGGGTACGTCCCCGTTCATCAACCTGGAAATCGACGAGGCGGAATTCCTGGTCCGGGTTGTCAATGGCGAGGAGTTCCGCATACTCCGAGAGAAAGGCGGACGCCTGGTTCCGTGCGTCGATCCGGGAAGGCGCTCCGGACAGGTAACCGCTTCGACGTGTCAACGAGTTGCCTTCTATGAAGATCGGAGTGCCCGCAACGTCGCTCCAGACCACGCGCATGTCCGGATGACGTTGTTTGAGATCATCGTACGCGCGCAATTGGCGGAGCGTGAGATTGCGGAGCGAATTCAATTCCGGGTGCAGGGCGCGCAGTGCGAAAGCATCCTGAAAGGAGATAAAATTCGCGGCGATACGCTTCAGCGCTTGTTCGGTGATTGGTTGGGTTGTTCGCACGTTGGAGTTCACTTTATCCGCAAACGTGCGCGGCTTCTTGTCACCCTTTCCCGAGGCTCCCTGGCCTGAAAGCAAGGCGAACGATAGTATCAGGTAGAAGACGGTAGCAAGTTTTTTCATAACGTGATCTCCCTCGCGAGATGAGATGAAATTTTATCTGGATTAAACACGTGAGTTTCGTCGGTGGATATCAGCGACCCAGTTCCTGTATCTCCCGGAGAAGCCTTTGCACAAATGCTTTTACGGCGGGTGGCGCCGATTCGGTATCGGAATGCATCCCCGGCCAGTTCAGCACCGTGCGCGTTTCGCTTTCGATGATCTCAAGGGTTGTCGTCATATTGCCACGCTCATCGAGATCAAGGTTCGTGATGGCTTTCTCCGCGGCCATCTTGCGCAACGAGCGCCACGACTTAGGGCTTAGCTTTCCTACGATAGCGGTTGTGTCGCGCTTTCCGTAGAATCCCTGCCACCACGTGACGCTGCCGTCGATCGCGATGTCCCATCCTTCATAGATCCCCGAGAAGCCGCCGCCGGAATAGTAGCGAATACTCATGGCTGTCACGGAGTCGGTGGACGAGCAACAGGAATTCATAATAATCCCGGGTAAAAAGCAAGCGGTAATGAGTAGAAGTGTTTTCATTGGAATCCGGTAACGTTGTTTTGTAACGATATCGAGTTGTAACAGCATATTGAATTTTTTATAGATTTTCAAGAAGTCATCGCGTATTATGGGCAGGGGAGAAATCGTTTCACTAAATCCGGTAAACTTGCCAGGAGTTGAAGTGGCTTTTATTCCCATGATACATGAAGAGGAGGCGCAGGGCGACTTACGGTTTCTCTACGGGCAGATCGCAGGAAACCGCGGCGGTGTTGCCGACGTGCTCAAGATCCATTCGCTCCTGCCGGAAACGATGCAGGCACATTTCGACCTGTACAAGACCATCATGTTTGGCTTGCGCAGAACCGGTCTGAGCCGGCGATTGCTCGAGATGATCGGCGTGGTGGTCTCATCCTGCAACGAATGCCGGTACTGCGTGGAGCATCACAGCCAGCCCTTGCGAGCGATGGGCTTGACGGAGCGTACGATTGAAGCGCTCCGGCATTGCCGATGGGAGGATATGGGGGAGCTGCCGGTGAAAGAGAGGCTCGTTTTGCGGCACGCAGTGAAAATCACACGGGAACCCGCGTCTATTTCCGCGACGGATATTGAAGAGTTACGAGAAGCGGGGTACTCGGATGAACAGATCCTTCATCTAACCCTGGTGGCGTCGTATTTCAATTTTGTCAACCGGAATGTGATGGCCCTGGGTGTGCAGCTCGAAGAGGGGTTTGAAAAAACCTGCCGGTGATATATCGCGGCTTGCTTTGCCTACTTGATGTCTTCGGTATGAAGCCGGAACCGTGGGTCCGCTTCGTCTTCAAGAACGACGGAGTACTTCGTGTCCTTCAGGACACCGAATTTCATCGTTAAGGTCTTGGTCATTGCGGTGGTGTCGGTCTCGACCAGCGTTTCGGCGTACAC
>JAADGX010000185.1:1384-3571 GCA_013152135.1 Chlorobiota bacterium | reverse complement strand
GCCCGTAACGGTAAGCGACCGGTGAGAAGAACAAAGAGCAACTGGGAACCTTCCCCTGCCACCAGGCCCAACGGCCGTCCGAACCAGAAGGAGGCGTCTTCCTTTATGATAAGGGGATTAAATATGTTCGTGGGATCCTGGGGATTGGGAAGCAGGATATCAAGATCGATGCGAATCCTTATGCAGTCGCGGAACGTTTGCATCTCGGTGACAACCGTCTCCCGGCCAAGATTGCGGGCGTTTATGTAGATATGCGGCTTGAAAAACGGAACAAGTTCGATGTCGTAATTGAAGATTTCCCAACCCGGCGTGCTTTCGAGGGGATACGGAAGAAGCTTGAAATCACGGGGAATGCCCGCGCCGCTCCCGGGAATTCCGGGTAGATTTGAAAGCATCATCAGCGACGGGCTGGAAAAATACAAGCCATCGTCCGCTTTACGTATGTACGTCGTGTCGAAGCTCACCGTGTTGGCGGCGACATCCTCGTTGACCTGGACAACATACCGCCTGCCGTCGTACGTCATGTCGCCGACGATACGGGTCGTTCTCCTGATAACGTCACGAACGACGTTCCCCGATGCATCCGTCGTATCGATACGGTAACGCCATACGCTCCCGATCGTGGTAGGGTACCATTTGGCGTCGTTCCAGATTTCCCTCGCCCCGGAAACGACAACGGTGTCGGTTTTACCGCAACCATTCCATGAACCCAACACGAGAAGGAACAGTGAGCCCAGGATAAAAACCCGGGATATACGCCGGTGTCTCATTCTTGTCAATATCATTTTATCGTGCGTAAAAAGTCCATGAGTTTGTGCAGCGCTGCCGCGCGATGGCTGGCGCTGTTTTTCTCGTCATCGCTCATTTCCGCGTATGACTTGTGCGAACCCAGGGGCTGAAAAACGGGATCGTACCCGAACCCTCCGGAACCGCGAGGTTGCGCCAGGATTTTCCCTTCCACCCTGCCTTCAAATGTGATTTCTCGCCTGCCGTCCACGTAGGCAACAACCGTCCGAAAACACGCGTGCCTTCTCCGCTCCGGAACACCGCGCATGGCCCACAACAACTTGCGCACGTTGTCTTCGTATGTCGCGTTGTCACCGGCATAGCGGGCAGAACGAACGCCGGGTTCACCAAGCAAGTAATACACTTCCAATCCCGTATCGTCCGCCACCGAGGGCAAGCCCGTGCACCCGAACGCCGCCCGGGCCTTGAGAAGCGCGTTTTCCTCGAGTGTCGCGCCTGTTTCCTCGACCGGGGCACATTTATCGGGCAGTTCCCGGATATCGAGATCAAGACCGGAAAGAATGGCTTTTACTTCCGCGACCTTGTGAGGATTCCGTGTGGCCAGCACCAATGAAAATGATCTCATCGTTGAAATTCCCCCGGCCCGGTTGCAGCGTTCAAACGGATAGCACACTCGAAAGGAACGTCTCTCGCTGTTCCGGATTGAAAAGGTCCGGCGCTCACAGCGAGGCTTCCTCCATGTACGTGATGGTAACGGCATTTACCCCGAAACCGATAAGATCCTTGACGAACCTCCTTCCTTCTGGTGATGCGAGGGCCTGTTGCATTTCATCTTCTCCGGCAAATACTATTTCAATCATCATGTGATAAAGCTGCTCGCCGATCGGCGCGCCAAGGATGCGGTATGCCCGTATTCCTTGCTGTCCGGGTAATTCCCGGATGTACGGAAGATGAGTCCGGGAAAGAATTTTTTGAAAATCGTCCATATCTCCAGGGACTTTGTACATTACCTGCAACTTTACCATTTTCTGCCTGTTTTTCTCGTTCACGGAACCCACGAACAAAAAGTAGTCAGATTGTCTTCGCCCGACAACCGGATTTGCACATTGCTTGAATATCGACTAAGTTACGTTTTCACGGGCGGTTAGCTCAGTTGGTTTAGAGCGTCTGGTTTACACCCAGAAGGTCGGGGGTTCGACTCCCTCACCGCCCACCACATCAAACGACCTGGACGATACCCTCGTCAAGATAGCGAAACGCCCCTCTCCAGGGGCGTTCCGTGGTGAAGCGATCATCAACGGGAGAGTATCATCCGACGCGTCAGGACTTTGCCCGGTGTTCGCAGGCGGTAGAGATACACCCCCGATGGAACCTGGATCTGATCCGCATCTCTTGCGTCCCATGTTCGGACATGGAGCCCAGGTTGAAAATCACCGCGGG
>JAADGX010000185.1:0-1357 GCA_013152135.1 Chlorobiota bacterium | reverse complement strand
GAGCACGACATGGGCGGGTTCGTCCAGTTCGAACGCGATCTCCGTCTCGGGATTGAAGGGGTTCGGATAGTTCGCCAGTAATCTCGTTGTAGTCGGAGCCGCCTCCATGTATACCAGCGCGACTGGTGAAAGCGTTTCTCTTCCATCGTAGTCTTTCTGCCGCAGTCGATACGCACACACAGGCCCCATTTCCGGGTTCCGATCTATAAACTCGTAGTAGTGCGGTTGTGTGCTGGTTCCGTTTCCGGGGACGAAACAGACCGGCTTCCAGGAACCATCAGCAGTGCGGCACTCGACGTTCCAGCCGGCATTCGATGTTTCCCGCGCCGTCCTCCAGGTCAGCAATACACCATCGTCGACCTGCTCCGCCATAAAGGAGACCAATTCGACCGGCGTAGCACGAAACAGGGATCGTATCGATTCCTGGAATGCCTGCTGTACTTCGTTGTAATACCCGTTTACCATCTTGGACACGAACACGGTAAAGTCGCACTTGTCCACGTTCCACCAGGATGGAAGCGTGAAGGTAACAGTTCGATTGATGACGTCCCCCGTTTTGAATCCCGCGGCGGTCAGGAATTCTCCCTGGGCACCGGTAATCATCTTTCGGACAACGTGCTTGTGATAGTAAGGATCGAGATATACCGTACCACCGCCGGGTGGATAGTACTTCTGCCTGAGATTGATGCCACTCTCCGAGATGATCGCGTTCAAACGATACTCGCCGCTCATGTCAGCAAGAATAGTCAGCTTGATGTTCGCCGTCAGTAGTCGCGTCGGTTCGTGGAACGTACCGGTGACGGTAATGGAGACGGGCGACGTCAGCGCGGACCGCGCCTGGCATCGCGCGCGCCAGCTGTTCCGGCTGACCGGAATTTTCGATTCGCCGGGCCACAAGACCCGGTCGATAGCAGCCTGGGGGTACGCCGGTCTCATGGCGGCAACAAAAATATTGCCCTCGGGCGTCTCAAGGCTATCACCTCGGTGATAGGCCAAAGCGCGCACACTGCCCATGGTATTCAGGATATCCTCAATCACGGCGGCGCCGTAAGGGCAGAAACCGCACCAGGCACCGGTGAACTCTTCAATCAACACGGTTCGCGTGGTCTGGGAACCTGCGATAGATGGAAAGAGAAAAAACAGGAGCGATAGAACCAGTAAAGCTTTTTTCATATCAACCGCCTAAAGTTATTCCACGAGATGATTGTTCGACGTCTATATGGGAAAGATTAAAGCATCCTGGAAGAGTCTTGTGCCCAGCTACGACCGGAATATAAGAAAAGCCGCACCCCGTCTCAAATCCTTCCCCGAAACAAGGCCGACACGCGCAGACAATAAACAAGGGACGTCCTTGTAC
>JAADGX010000219.1 GCA_013152135.1 Chlorobiota bacterium | reverse complement strand
CGAAGGTCTCGAACGAACCGTGGAGTTTTACAATGGTCGGTAATCATTCCGTTCCGAAAAGCATACGCGCGAAACGGTTGCCCTGGCTGTGGGACTACGACATCGACGAAGAGACCTTCCTGGCAATTCTTCACGGGGAAAAGACCATGGGTCGACTGGACGCGGACTGGGCGGCTGTCCGGGTCCTGGAATATGCGCCGTATCCGGAAATTGTCCGGTTGATCGGTTTCCGAAAACTGGTTGAAGGCTGGCCTCGATGGCGTGGAAGGATTCGTTCGCTATCGAGAAAACGCGGCATGGATTTCCTCGTGAGCTGGATACAAACCGAACGTCCGGAGCTCGTGAGATAATACGTGGACAGTGAGTTTTATAAAGAAAAGTTATATCCTCTCCAGGATCGCGTGCTGAAATTGTTTCGTGATGTGGAAACAGGTCTTTACCTGACAGGAGACACAGCTGCATCACGCGCATATCTGGAGCACAGGTATTCTGATGATCTTGATCTCTTTGCCAACGATTCACAAGATTTCTCTCTGTGGGTATCACGTTGTATCGATGTCTTACACAAGGCTGGAGAATTTAACATTGATATACTTCTTCAAGAAAAAAGATTTACCAGGATTGTAATCGAGACACGTGACGTTGATATGAAGATTGAATTTGTAAATGATGTACCGGGTCGCGTTGGCAACGTCCGAACCCATGATATGCTCGGCCGCATAGATTCACCGGAAAATATTCTTGCAAACAAGATCACGGCAGTTCTGGATCGCAATGAACCAAAAGACCTCGCAGATATCTGGGGGTTTTGCACAAAGATGAATCTGTCCCTCAAAGACGCAATTACCGGTGCACAAGGCAAGGCGGCAGGAGTATTTCCACCGGACGTTGCTCGAGTTCTTTTGTCAACAACGGAAGAGGATTGGAAGGCCATTCGTTGGATTAGCGCGCCGCCTGTAAATGAATTTATGCGTGATATTCATAGGTTGGGTCAATCTCTGTTAATGATAGAGTGATTACAGTGCTTCACTTGGAACTAATACCTTGTCCACGTTCCTGATTACCGGCACGGCCGGTTTCATCGGCTCCCACCTGGCGGAAAGGCTCCTGGCGCAGGGACACGTTGTTGTCGGCCTGGATAATTTCGATGCGTTCTACGACCCGGCCGTCAAGCGGGCGAATATCGGGCGGGCACTCCAAAACATGAATTTTACGCTCGTGGAAGGTGACATACGCGACGGCGACCTCGTGGCGCAGGTGCTCCGTGATTCACGTGTCAACACCGTCATCCATCTCGCCGCGCGGGCGGGAGTGCGGCCGTCGATAGAGGAACCGCTTCTCTACGAGGACGTCAACGTACGGGGAACGCTCGCCGTGCTCCAGGCGATGCGTGAAACGGGCGTGAGCCGGATGCTCTTCGCCTCCTCCTCGAGCGTGTACGGGAATCGCGAGCGCGTGCCGTTCGCGGAAACCGATTCCGTGGACCACCCGGTATCCCCTTACGCCGCCACGAAAAAAGCGGGTGAGCTCCTGGCCTACACGTTTTCGCATCTCTACGGCATGAACATCTGGTGCCTGCGGTTTTTCACGGTATACGGCCCGCGCCAGAGACCGGAGATGGCCATCGCGAAGTTCCTGCGTGCTGCGCGCAACGGTTCGACGGTTACCGTTTTCGGCGATGGGTCCATGCAGCGCGACTTCACCTATATCAACGACATCATTGACGGGGTGACGCGGGCACTGGATCACATCGATGGATACGAGATCGTGAACATTGGCGGGGCACACGCTTACCCGCTCACCCGGCTCCTGGACCTCATCGAGGAAGTGACCGGTGTGACGCTCGAGCGCCTGCACGAACCGGTTCCCGCGGGCGACGTGAAACAGACCGTCGCCGACACGAGGCGCGCAAAGGATCTCTTTGGCTACGAGCCGAAATGGTCGCTGAAAGACGGCATCCAGGCACAATGGGAATGGATGGAGAAGAGCGATGAAGGATGAATTGAAATTTGGAATTTGAAATTTCTTTTCGCTGTCGCTGTCGTTGTCGCAATCGAATTATTAAGATTCCACGATTCGTTAATCCATGTTTGCCATTGTAGTTGATGCTATCTCGAATCGTCATTCCGGACTTGATCCGGAATCCAGGGGAGAATGTTGTGGATTCCCGCTTACGCCACGATAGTGGCCCCTCTTGGGGCGGCGGGAATGACAATGGCTTGCGATTGAATGTCATTCTGGACTTGATCTGGAATCCAGGAGGAAAGGAATAATTCCCGTTTCGCATCGCCCCTTCGCACTACGCAGTAAAAAATCACAAATTCCAATTTTCAAATTGTTCAAAGAAACCCATAGCCGTTCCATTGCCAAGACGCTTTCCTGGCGACTATGGGCGACGCTGACCACCATCGCCCTCGTCTTCGCGTTCACCGGACAGGCGGGAATCGCGTTTACCGTGGGGGGACTGGAAGTCATCCTGAAGATGCTCCTGTATTTCGTCCATGAGCGGGTGTGGGACAAGATACGATTCGGCAAGCAGGAAATTCAGCCCATGGTCTTGTGGTTCACCGGACTGTCAGGTTCCGGCAAGAGCACGATCTCGAAACAGGTGTTCGAGAAACTCAACGACCTCGGATTAAAGGTCGAGCACCTTGACGGCGACAGTATCAGGCATATCTTTCCTTCGACGGGATTCACCAGGGAAGCACGTGACGAGCACATCAAACGCGTGGGATACCTCGCCAGCCGACTGGAACGGCACGGCGTATTCGTCATCGCCTCGTTTGTTTCGCCCTACCGCGAGGCGCGTGATTTCGTACGAGGTCTCTGCAAGAACTTCGTGGAGATTCATATCTCGACGCCGCTTGACGAATGCGAGCGCCGTGACGTCAAAGGTTTATACGCCCGTGCCCGCAAAGGTGAAATACACAACTTCACCGGCATCGACGACCCCTACGAGCCGCCGGAAAACCCCGAGCTTCAGATCAATACAGTCGACGTCTCCGTCGACGAAGCAGTGCGGTCAGTGATGGACTACGTGAAGAAAGCGATGAATCATGGATGACGGACGACGGACGACGGACCACAGACAACGGACAACGGCGAGACGGCGTCGTATAGAAACTGACAACTCCTTTAAATCCAACAATGAGAAGCAACACCTACCATTATTACGCGACCACCACCGTGGTCTGTGGTCCGTGGTCTGTGGTCATATCTTCCAATGAGAAACGATAAGCAACATTTCCGCACGCCCCCTTCCGTGGTCTGTGGTCAGTCGTCAGCAGTCAGCTCCGTGGTTATCCTCGTCAACCAT
>JAADGX010000207.1:1663-3887 GCA_013152135.1 Chlorobiota bacterium | reverse complement strand
TACATCAGCATCAGCGGGAAGCGGAAGGCGCTGCTGGTTCCCCAGCACGTCTTGCAGCAGATTGACACCGATCGTCTCGTAGTTTACGTCGAGGAGGACGGCGTCGCACGCGAGCGCCGTGTGACCACGGGCAGTCGCAACGGCAACACGGTGGAGATCCTTTCCGGGCTCCGGCCTGGTGACCGGGTCATCGTCCAGGGGTACCAGGATCTCGTCGATGGACAGCCGGTCGAAGTGGTGCAAAATTAATCAACAAGGAATCCGAACCAGCCGCCTTGAACCGGAAACGTCGTGGCAGGCGTTGTGAGGGCGGGTGTGCATACCGGCTGGTTCCCATCACACAAGCATAGCGTATGAGAATCTGGGAAAAAGCAATTGACAACAGGGTAGCGGTGTACCTGTTCATGGTAATGATCATCCTTGTCGGCGGCAAGGAGTACATGTCCCTTCCCCGCGAAGCCGCGCCGGATATCACGATACCGCTTGTCATCGTTTCAACGCCGTACATCGGCGTATCGGCTGTGGACGTCGAGGGACTGGTAACCAAGCCGCTGGAACAGAGCTTCCGCTCGCTCAAAGATGTCAAGGAAATCCGCTCCTCCTCGAAGGAAGGGCTCTCGACGGTCCAGGTGGAATTCAATACCGGCATCGATATCGACGACGCCGTGCGAAGAGTCCGCGACAAAGTGAATTCCACGCTTCCGGAACTTCCGCAGGACATACTCGATCCCGTCGTGTCGGAAATCAACTTCAGCGAATTCCCCATCATGTTCATTAACGTGGGCGGCGACGTGGGCAACGCCCGGCTGCGGAAAATCGCGGAGGATTTGCAGGACAAGATCGAAACGGTCCCCGGTGTTCTGCGTGTGGACGTGAACGGCGGCCTGAAGCCGGAGGTGCAGATCAACTGCGACGTGAACCGTTTGAACGCGTTCAACATCGGTTTCAGCGATATTATCGACAAGATCAAGAGCGAGAATCTCACCATCCCCGGCGGTGTTATCGACAACGGGAAGATGAACTATTCCATCCGTATTCCCGGTGAGTTCCAGACGGTAAAACCGATCGAGGATATCATCATCAAGCTGCACAAGGGTAAACCGGTGTACATTCGCGACGTTGCGGAGGTGGTGTACGGGTTCGAGGACCGGCAATCGTTCGCGCGCATGAACGGTACCGATGTCGTATCGCTGGCCGTGCGAAAACGTGCCGGCGAGAACCTGCTTCGCATCGCGGACGAGGTGAAAACCATCGTCCACGAGGAGGAGGTCAACACCCCTCCCGGCGTGAGCCTGGTGATTTCGAACGACGTGTCCAAGGTCATCGACCGGCAGGTGCGTGAACTGGAAAACAGCATCATCACCGGCATGGCGCTCGTCGTGCTCGTCATGTTCATGTTTCTCGGGTTCAAGAACTCTCTGCTTATCTCCACCGCCATCCCGCTGTCCATGTTGATTGGCTTCATCGTCATTTCCTACGCCGGCATCACGCTGAACTTCGTTGTCCTGTTCGCACTGGTACTCGTACTGGGGATACTCGTCGATGACGCGGTGGTGGTGATAGAAAACATTTACCGGCACCAGCAGGATTTCAAAACCGCGCCCGCACAGGCCGCCAAGAACGCGACGGCGGAAGTGGCGGTGCCCGTGGTTTCGGCCACGATCACGACGGTTTCTCCGTTCGTGCCGCTCCTGTTCTGGCCCGGAGTGGTCGGCGATTTCATGTCGTACCTGCCCATCACGCTCATCATCATGCTCGCCGCTTCACTGGTCGTCGCGTTCGTTATCAGCCCCGTCCAGGGTGCGGTGTGGATCAACTACCAGAAAGAGATCAGGAAGGTGCGGGAGAATCTCGCGCATCCCGTGTGGTGGAAAAAGTACAATCCCATTACCTATCTCTATCACAAAATGGATGAACAGGTCTTTCCCTGGTTGCAGAGGGTGTACGTGAAGACACTGC
Source organism: Chlorobiota bacterium (assembly GCA_013152135.1). GTDB lineage: Bacteria > Bacteroidota > Ignavibacteria > SZUA-365 > JAADGX01 > JAADGX01. The sequence continues at coordinate 1,928 of JAADGX010000207.1, read as the reverse complement.
ACTGGACGCTGGGGCGGAAAGGACTCACCATCGGCGGCTCGATCGGTCTGCTGGTCGTGGTCCTCGTTCTCTTCGGTCTGTTCAATAACGGCGTGGAATTTTTCCCCACCACGCAGCCGAACCAGGTCACGGTCAGTATCGCTTTTCCCCCCGGGACGTCGCTTGACGTCACGAACCAGGCCACGGAATTGCTCGAAGAGCGCATTCAAAAAGTCAAGGGACGCGATGATATCGAGTACATGGTCGCCAACGTGGGCACCTCCGA
>JAADGX010000207.1:0-1643 GCA_013152135.1 Chlorobiota bacterium | reverse complement strand
ACCTCCAACAAGTCGCGTATATCCATCAACTTCCTGGAGAAGCTGAAGCGGAAACAGAACTCCTTCATCACGATGGAAGAGATCCGTGAAAAAGCCACCAACGTCGCGGGCGCGGATATCAAGGTCGAGGAGCAGCAGATGGGTCCGCCGGTCGGCGCGCCGGTCAGCATCGAGGTCGCGGGCGAGGACTACGATCAACTCGCAGCAATCAGCGCCGACATCCAGAACGTGATCCGGGACGTGCCCAACCTGGTTGACCTCAAGGATGATTACGACGAAGGGAAGCCGGAAATCGAAATCCTGGTGGACAGGGAAAAGGCGGCGCTGTTCTGGACGAGCACGGGACAGATCGCCAACACCGTCCGGGCGGCGGTCAACGGCATCGAAGCCTCGAAGTACCGCGTGGGCGAGGATGAGTACAACATCCGCGTGCGGCTTTCGCGTGAACAGCGCAAATCGATTGCGGATCTCGAGCGCGTTCACATCACGTTCATGAATCGCCGCGGGCAGTTGTTATCCATCCCGCTTACGTCGGTAGCGACGATAAAACTGACGGAAGGCATCGCTTCCATCAGGCGCAAGGACCTCAAGCGGGTAGTAACCATTACCGCGAATAACGAAGGACGTCCTTCCGCGGAGGTGCTCAAAGATGTCAAGGCACGATTGAAAGAATACCGGCTTCCATCCGGATACACGATCAGTTTTACCGGCGAGGACGAAGAGCAGAAGAAAGCGCAGGACTTCCTGAGCAACGCGTTCCTTATCGCCTTGCTGCTGGTGTTTCTCATCCTGGTCTCGGAGTTCAATTCTCTCAAGATACCGGTGATCATCATGGCGTCCGTGGCTCTCTCCCTGATCGGCGTGTTGTTCGGGCTGTTGGTCATGCAGTCGCCGTTCGGGATCATCATGACAGGGGTGGGGATAATATCGCTGGCCGGGATCGTTGTGAAGAACGCCATAGTCCTGCTGGATTTTGTAAAGCAGTTGCGGGAGCGCGGGATGAACCTGAACGAAGCGCTGGTCGAAGCGGGGCGGGTTCGTCTGCGCCCGGGGATTCTCACCGCCGTGACCACGGCGTCCGGACTGCTTCCCCTGGCGACGGGCATCGACTTCGACTGGTTCAACTTGAAGCTGGTTGTCGGGGCGGAGAGTGCCGATTTTTGGCGACCTCTTGCGCTGGCGGTCATTTTCGGGCTCTCGTTTTCCACGTTCCTTACCCTCGTGCTGGTTCCGACCATGTATGCTCTTCTCGAAGAATGGCAAAAGTCGATTGGGACGAAACTCCGGCGTGTGTTTCGTATGCAAACCTAGAAGAGCGATGCTAAATGTTGAATTGATTGGCGGATTACCGAATTGGCGAATTTTCGAATTACCGAATTCGGTCTCGAGTGGAACATAAATCACAGCCCACGGACGACGGTAGAACGATTCTGAATGGATTGACAAATTGGCGAATGAGGTTGGTCTCAGGCCGAGGTCAGAGGTGAGAGGTTATAGTGATTGGCGTAACACAAGTAAAAAGTAAAAGGTAAAAAGTAAAAAGTTTTTGACCGATTACGACAGCGATTGCGACAACGACAACGAGTTTCAGAGAACGAATCTTAGAAATCCAATTAGCTATCAAGCAGCGCAAATTCCAAATT
>JAADGX010000181.1 GCA_013152135.1 Chlorobiota bacterium | reverse complement strand
GGTTTTCTTTTCTCACCAGTTTGGCTGCTTCCGCGAACCGTCCTTCCCGGACGAGGGCGATGTATCCCGCCGCGTCCTGGTGGATCGGGCAGGCCTGCTTGCAGGGCGGGCGCTCGCGTTTTTCGATAACAAAGCTGCCGGGAACCGCCTGGGGAAAGACCTTGTGGATGGCGGTCCGGTCCTGCATCATCATGTCGAACACGCTGGGAACGCTTACAGGGCAGACCTTGGCGCATTCCCCGCACGAGGTGCAGGCGTCCGTGACGTACCGCGGATTCACTTTGACGGTCACGGTGAAATTCCCCATGTAGCCTTCGACGCTTTTCACCTCGCTGCACGTAAGCAGGCGGATGTTCTTCCGGTGGCTCACGGAGACCATTTTCGGTGTGAGAATGCAGGAGGAGCAATCCAGCGTGGGGAAGGTCTTGTCGAATCGCGCCATTTGGCCGCCGATGGTCGGTTCGCGTTCCACGAGCACTACTTCATTGCCGGAGTCCGCCAATTCCAGCGCGGCCTGGATTCCCGCTATACCGGCTCCCACGACCAGGGTCCGCGGGTTGATGGGCACCTGCCTCGGGGTCATGGGTTGATGGAGGGCGACCCGCCGCACGGCGGCCAGCGAAAGCGCTTTTGCCTTGTCGGTAGCGGCTGCGCGATCGTCGTGGACCCACGCGCACTGTTCACGGATATTCGCCATCTGGAACAGGTAGCGGTTGAGACCCGCTTCCTCGCAGGCAGTGCGGAACGTCAGCTCGTGCATGAGTGGGGAGCAAGCGGCAACCACGACCCTTGTCAGGCCGTGCTCCGCGATGTCGCGCTTGATCATATCCTGCCCGGCGTTCGAGCACATGAACTTGTAATCGCGCGAGATCTCCACCTGGGATTCCCCGGCGATGAAGTCGCGGACGGATTCCACGTCGACGGTGTTCGAAATATTTATTCCGCAGTGACAGACGTAAAAACCGATTTTCTCAGGCATGGGTCACCTCCGTGGTTCTCTGGATGAGATCCTTGAGCCGCTGATCGATCGGGATGTAGTTGAGATCGAAGCCGAGTTTCTCGGCCGGGATACCGAGTGCCAGGCCGAGGAGCTGTGTAAAGAAATACGTGGACGTCGGTTTGGCTTCGGGATAGACTTTCCGGACATGCTCCAGGTGCAGGTCCAGGTTGGCATGGCACATGGGGCAGGTCGTCAGGATGAGGTGCGCTCCGTTTTCCTGGGCACAGCGCATCAGGTCGGCTACCAGTCTGACGGCGATGTCTTCCCACGTGTACATGAGCATGCCGCCGCAACAACGGACCTTGTGGGGGAAGTACACGAGCCGGGCCCCAAGCGTCGAGAAAAGCCGGTCCATGAAAACGGGATCCTCGGAATCGTCGAACGAGGATTCGCCGCGGGCGATCTGGCATCCGTAATAGGGCGCGATGGCGAAACCGTCCAGCGGCACTTTCACCGCGTCCCGGATTTTTTCCAGTCCGACGTCGTTGACCAGGACTTCCAGCGGGTGCCGGACGCGGACGTTTCCCTTGTACGAAAGATTTACCGCTCCCAGGGCTTCGTTGATTTTATCGCTCAGCTCGGTGTTCCCTTCCAGCATGTGGTGTGTCTTGAGAAGAATGGTGAAACACGAGGAACAGGGAGCAACAATGTCGAGCTCTGCCCGTTCGGCAAGCGCGAGGTTCCTCGCACTCACGGCGAGCGAGACGGTTTCTTTCACCGAGAAATAAGCCGTGGCGCCGCAGCAGTTCCAGTCTTCCAGTTCCACCAGTTCAAGGTCGAGGCAGCGGAACACCTCGCGCAGGGAGCTGTCGTACATGCGGGAGGAAGATTCCAGTGAGCAGCCGGGGTAGTATGCGTATGTCATGATGGCTCCTTTGTCACTCAGTCGTGGACGGAGATTTTGACGACCGCGAGGAAACCTTGTCGATGGCGCGATAGCCCACGGTATCCGGGCGGTATTCCGGGCTGAAGATTTCTTTCGGCACCTCCAGTCGCTCGGCGTGAGCGATGATGGTGCGAATATCCTTGAGGGCCTTTTCGACCCTGGGAGGAGCAAACGTTATGCGCCGCCGTTTCATCATGGCCAGGCCGAGACTCGCCATGCGCAACAACTGCAAGGGATTTGTGCGGAGATAATACCGCATCATGAGTCCCAGTTCGTGGTTGCGCCCGTACTTGTTGATGATATCGACAAAGATCTGGGGCAGCTTGTGGGCGCCGTCGTGTTCCAGGGTGATGTTGGAATCGATCGCCAGCCGCTTCAGGGAGTAGATGATATCCGTAACGCGAATCCCCTGCGGGCAGCGTTCGGTGCAGGCATAGCAGGAAGCGCAAAGCCATATGGTTCTGCTGTGCAGGATGGATTCGATGTCGCCGGCGCGAAAGTGCGCGATAAGTTCGCGCGGCATGAGATCCATGGCCCAGGACACGGGGCAGGATCCGGAGCAGGTGCCGCACTGGATGCAGCGATGCAGCTTCTCTCCGCCCGGAATGTCATGGATGCGCTGGAGAAAAGCCTTTCTCAGCGCTCGTTCGCGGAGAGGGAGTTTGCCGGGTGTATGGTTATGGACCGGGGATTTTGGTACCATGATGTTGGCCCTCTATGTTTCACGTGTTGTGACGCTGTTTCATCGACTTGCTCCTCGAACCCGTTGTGTGCGAGGAATGTATGTTTTCCCACAACAATATAATAATAAATGCCTTTAATACCAAAAGACGCTTATATCTTTATTTAACCTGAAACACTCCGCCTTGAAAACCAAATAAAAAGGCGAAGTGGAATGCGTTGGAGCACGCATTTTCGGGGCAGCTATACCCCGGTCAATCAAGCTACCGATGGTGTATCCAGAATGTTCAAGTACTGATGGAGTTCTTCATCCGAGAGATGGTGATCCTCCAGTTTTCCGTCGAAGTAGTCCGCGTACGCCGACATATCGAAATAGCCGTGACCGCAAAGGTTGAAGAGTATAGTTTTGGGAACGCCTTCTTCTTTCGCTTTCAGGGCTTCACGAATAACGACCGCGATGCCGTGCGTTGCTTCCGGTGCAGCAATCACGCCTTCCGCCTGCGCGAACTTGATGCCGGCTTCGAAGCACTCGAGTTGCTGCAACGCCTGTGCTTCGATCAATTGATCTTTCAGCAGCTGGCTGACGATGGCTCCGGCGCCGTGATAACGCAACCCGCCCGCATGGATAGGCGCGGGGACGAATTGGTGTCCAAGCGTGTACATGGGAATGAGTGGGGTCATTCCAACGGTGTCCCCGAAATCGTACCGGAATTCTCCTTTTGTCAGCTTGGGGCACGAAGCCGGTTCCGCGGCGATACAGCGCACCTTCTTTCCCTCGGTCAAGTTGAACCGGAGGAAGGGGAAGGATATCCCCGCGAAGTTCGATCCACCCCCGAACGGGGCGACCACGATATCCGGAAAATCTCCCGCCATTTCCATTTGTTTAACAGCTTCCAAGCCGAGGACGGTCTGGTGCGTCAGGACGTGGTTCAGAACACTGCCCAGCGAGTATTTCGTGTCGTCGTTGGTCGCGGCGCGTTCCACTGCTTCTGAAATGGCAATCCCAAGGCTGCCAGGGGAATCCGGCGATTCCGCAAGAATCTGCCGGCCTGCATTTGTTTGATCGCTGGGCGAAGCAATGACGGTGGCGCCCCACGTGTTCATCATCACCTTGCGGTACGGCTTCTGGTGGTAACTGATCTTGACCATGAAGACTTCCAGATCCAGACCGAACTGGTTGCACGCGAAGCTCAGCGCGCTGCCCCACTGTCCGGCTCCCGTTTCCGTAGTTAGGCGCTTGACACCTTCAGCCTTGTTGTAGTATACCTGAGCGACAGCGGTGTTCGGTTTGTGCGAACCAGCCGGACTCACTCCTTCGTACTTGTAGTAAATCTTGGCCGGAGTATCGAGCATCTTTTCCAGGTTCCATGCGCGAAACAATGGGGTCGGGCGCCATAACTTGTACACGTCGCGCACCTCTTCAGGGATTTCGATCCATCGTTCCTGGGAGACTTCCTGCTTGATCAATTCCATGGGAAAGAGAGGAGCAAGGTCTTCAGGACCTATTGGTTGTTTAGTACCCGGATGCAGCGGCGGCAACATGGGATTGGGCATGTCTGCCTGGACGTTATACCAGTGGGTGGGAATGTCGCTTTCCTGTAAAAGAATCTTTCTTACCATGAATGTTCCTCCATTATTATTGCACATGATAAAGTATTTGTGTGATCATCGTGATGTGGTTGCAGGTGTTGAAAAAGGATCGCGGCAAGCCCTTCCGTCCGCACTCTGGTTGTTTCTGTCAAATACATTCAACAGGACTTCCTTCAGAGGGAGAACAATTTCCGGACGCAGCACAAGTGTCCCGGACAACGCATCCGGCGATGCGTCGTGCCGGGTTCCTGCGACAGCAACCACGCGTCAATAAAGAAAACACGTCGCTGATTTTATGCGAGGAATATAACGGGGCGAAAACAAGTGAAACGCACTTCACTTCGTCTCCTGTTGGGTTCGAGGAACGATCAGACTATTGAGTAGGTACTTTTCCCGAAATAGAGGCCAGCCGGGACGCTTTCAAAGATCGGCCGGCAGGTGCGTAAGGCAGCGCTAATGTACGTATTCCACAATAAATTCCAAAACATGAATATTCAATCGAGTCGTATAAAAAGTCGGACAAAAGTTCTTTGCGTAAGCAATCCGGAGTATGGCCGGCCGTTGATTCCTCACCGCGTTGCACGGGGTTGCGAAAGAGGCAGGATTTCAACCGGTCGTATCGAAAGGCCCGTGCCGGAAAACGAAAGAACGAATATCGCGGATTTCAGGACTCGTGATTCGATGCCCGGTATTGTAAAAATGCACTTCGACCGGGCAGCCCAGGCCGCGCAGGAATTCCACGGTTTCGTAACCCACGAGAGGAGGCAATAGCCGGTCGTGCAAACCGTGTCCGACGAAGACCGGAATACGGCGGGCATCGGGATTGTGATGGAGCGCGAGGTCGCGGGGGTTGTTCACAAATCCGCTGAGAGGTATGAGTCCCGCCGTCGGTTCACGAAAACGTAAGGCGGTATCGATGGCCATGGAAGCTCCCTGTGAGAAACCGAGCAGGAACATGCGATTGAACGGAACGCCGTCGTCGTGAAAATGTTCGAGCAGGGCGAACAGCATGTCCTGCGCTTCGGCCCGGTACTGGTCTTCGTTCTCATTGCCGTCCAACGGAAACCACACCCGGGTGTTTTCTGCGCGATTCGAGAAAAAAGGAGCGGAAGGCAGTATCCATGCCGTGTTCGGCAATCGCAAGGCATGGGCGACGACTTCCAGGGAATGCTTGTTGCCGTCCCGGCCGTGCAAGCCGATGATCAGAAAATCCGGTGAATCAAGTGGACTTGGGATCGTGATATAGTCGAGACTCTCCATGACACCGGGTAATATAGCGATGTTCGAGATGGGAACCGGCGGAGTATCGATCGCCCCGTCGCCTTACTTGATTTCTCCTTTTTCCCATCTGACGAGGTATGGCAGAGCCAGTGACACGCCGATGATGACTGCGATGAACACGGAGAGCTTGAATATGAGAATTCGCGGTAGAAGGAGAAGAATCAAGACGGGGATCACCAGCGTAAAGACGAGCGCCATAATACGGGAAAATGTTTTGAGCCGGTACGACGTGTCACAGGAAGGACAGGTCAGCGTGCGGTTGCGAAGGGCGGGGAGAAGAACCGACCAGAAGGTGAACTCGTGTCCACACGTAGTGCAACGATGAAGAGGAGGTGATTCGGACATGAAATGAAAATCCTTTATGGGGTTAATGAGTCGGTTTCGCGAACGCGAGGGCGGAAAGCACAATACGGATTTCCGCGTACGTCACGTCGTCGGGGACCACCGCCTTGATGCGCTTCAGGTCGGTTGAATGCACGGCGATAGATGCCCGCTCGATGGCTTTCCTGTGGTCGGCATCGACGAGTGTATCGAGATCGATGGCAATGCCTTTTTTCATCAGTTCCGAGATATGCTGGGAAATCGTTCCTTCCGTCAGTCCACGTTTTTCCGCGATAGTTGCGAGAGAAAACCCTTGCGCGACGAGTTCAAACGTGGCCCGAAGAGATGCAGGAAGATCGGGAAGGATGTTTCGCGATTTTTCCAGCGCGTCCAGCAGCAGTTTCCTGTCCAGGTGATCGAGTATTGTTTGCAACAGAGCGTTTCCACAGCGCTGAAACGTGGCCGGCCCCATGCCTTCGACGGCCAGGCATTCTTCCTTCGTACGTGGAAGGATATTGGTCAATCTGCGCAGCACGATATCCGGGCACATGGTGTGCGAGGGAACGTTCATTTTTTGCGCGAGGCGGCGCCTGGTCTTTCGCAGGGCGTCGTACAATTCCGGGTCGGTAACCGCCAGCTCGCCTACTTCCGAAGGTCGTGGAAGCGATAGTGGCGTTACGTCGACTCCCAGGGCATCCCGTCCCGCGCTCGTCAGGTACACGGAAGGGCGAACGGTTTCCGTGCGTTCCAGGAGCCCGAAGTCGATGAGATGGTCGATGGCCTGTAATATTGCCTGTCGGTCGTAATCCCGCAGGGTTCCGAACGACGCTGCTTCATACAGGCGAAAGTTTGAAATGCGCTTCGTGTTTGCTCCGCGAAGAACGTCAGCATACGTAGTTCTGCCGAACTTTCCTTGCAGCTCTGCCACGCAGTGCAGGAGGTGATATTGGTGGCGCTCGAGGATTTCCTCAACCACGTCAACGGGTCGCGCCGACGTCGTGCAGTTGTCGCACCGCCCGCAGGTTCCGGTGATATCGGTCTCGTGAAAATACTCGAGGATGAGATTGCGGCGGCATTGGTGGCTGGTACAGTAATGCTCGATGGCATGGAGACGCGAAAATTGTCGACGGGATGCCTGCAGGAGACGCGTCGCCTGGATTTTCAGGCTGTTGGCACGCACCCGGGGCGTAATCAGGGCGATGCCTTGTCCGGAAGAGCCAAGGGAAAATTCGATGATGCCGAGTTTGTCGAGTTCCCGTAGCCCGAGTGCTACGATTTCCTCCGAAAGGAAGGAATTTTCCGCCATGTCGGCCAGGTTGATCCTGACCGGGTGGAAGAAACCTTCACCCCCCGTTGCCCGGAGCAACGCGATACTGACCGGTTGAAGTTCCTCGGGCGCATTCCTCACAAGCCATTCCCGCATTTCCTGTGGCCGGAACAGAAACCGGACGGTTGCGCCCGTGTAGGAACTTGAAATACGGCGAATGTACCCTTCTTCCTCCAACAGGGTGAGAGCGGAATTGACCTGGATGGGATTGAGGTCTTCATAATTCGCGGCGATGCTTTCCGCCGTCAGCGGCAGGAGATCCCGGTACTCGCAGCCAAGAGGATTTCCCGCGTATTCATGGAGAAACGCGTAAACCTTCTTGACCTGTTCTTTCGACGGTGAGGAACTCTGGATGAAATACTCCTGGAGCCTCCGATCCTGGGGAGAATAGAACATTACACAAAGTGCCGGGTCTCCGTCCCGCCCCGCGCGTCCTGCTTCCTGGTAGTATTGCTCGATGGAACCGGGCATTTCGTAATGGACGACGAGGCGGATGTTTCGCTTGTCGATCCCCATGCCGAAAGCGGTGGTGGCACAGACGACGCTGATCTTATCGTGGAGAAAATCCTTTTGCACCTTGTCGCGTTCATCGTCCTGCCTGCCCGCGTGGTAGGCGGCGGCGGAGATACCGTGGCGGCGAAGGAACTCGGCCAATTCCTCCGTGGTTTTCCGCGTGCCTGCGTACACGATGGCGGGAACGTGCCGGGAGCACAGCTTCAACAGCGCTTCCCGCTTGTTACCGCCCCGCTGCACCTTGAACGTCAGGTTGGGGCGATCGAAACCGCGAATAACGATGGTGGGTTCCCGAAGGCCAAGGTGCCGCTCGATGTCGTTCCGAACGTCGGGAGTGGCGGTGGCCGTGAAGGCTCCCACGGTCGGCTTTCCAAAGAACTCGATGGCGTTCGGCAGCTTGAGATAGCTGGGCCGAAAATCGTGCCCCCAGGAGCTGATGCAATGCGCCTCGTCGACCACGAACAAGCGTACGGGCACGTGCTCGAGCTGCCGGAGAAACTGTGTGCTCTCGAAGCGTTCCGGCGCCACGTAGAGGAGCTGGATTCCACCACGGCGCACCTGTTCCAGCCGCACCTGGATGTCGCGGAAATCGAGCATGCTGTTGATGAACGTGGCGGCGACACCGATGCGGTTCAACTGGCGCACCTGGTCCTGCATCAACGCGATCAACGGCGTAACTACAATGGTCAGTCCATCCAGGAGCAGGGCCGGAAGCTGGTAGCAAAGGGATTTCCCCGCACCCGTAGGAAGCACGGCCAGGATGTCGTTTCCACCCAGGAGCGCAGTGATGATTTCTTCCTGCCCCGGACGGAACTCCGCATGGCCGAACCGCGTGCGCAGAAGGGCTCTTGCTTCCTCGATATCAACCTGTCCATCCACAGCGATAAACAGAGATCAGGAGTAATACGGCTTCAGTTCGTGCGCCATGTACGCAGTGACGGCCGCGATAACCCCGAAGTCGTCGAGATACCCGATCAAGGGAGCAAGGTCGGGAATGGCGTCGATGGGAGAGATGAAGTAGGCCAGCGCGCTGACCACCACCGCTTTCCGGTACCACTTGACTTCCGGATCGGTCATGTACCGGAACAAGGCGATGACATCCTGTGCAAACCGGATTTTCTTTCCGACGTTCTCCATCTTTTGTTCGAATCCACTTCGCACGTACTCCTCTTTTTGGGAATACTCGGCTTCGCTTTGGGGAATCTCGGGCAGATCCGGGGTGAGCTGTTGAGATACTGTGGTGTCGTGTTCGTTCATCATTGCATCAGACCGGCTTGATGTGAAAACGTAATGGATAAATAAGATAGGAGCATACGGGTTAACTCTCAAGACGGGCGGAAATTTTCCCTGCCAGGCCGTGACACGCGGAGACGGTGGCCACGAGATATTCCGCGGTGCCACGTTCTTCCAAATGCTTGATGGCGCAGCGGATTGTCTCCAGCACTTCGGAAGCCGGGATGGAAAACACGCCGTGACGCAACTCCTTCGGGTAGAAAAGAACCGGGTAAAGATTCTGCTCGTCGGCATGGTTCCGCAAAGCATCCGACATGTCCCACGTTTTCGGAGAGCTTGTCGCGGGACAAAGGCGTGGTTCGATGCAGGTACGCGGACAAGTCCAGGTGGCGAAACTCAGGGCCTGCATGCCCGAAGGCAGGCGAACGGAGTACGGAGTTTCCGGCGGTTCGTCAAATTGCAGCCGGACGCAGTGCACCGGTTGCCCGGCAAAGGCGTGGCCGAGAAAATGCTCGAAAAGTTCGAACAGGAGATGCGGCGCCAATGGATCCGGGACGAACAGGTCCGGCGGCGCACCCGACTCCAGGAACGGCAGCCAGCGCTCGACAAGAACTTGCAATACGTCGCGATGAATGATGCGCGTATCGGGCGGGGTTTCACCTTTTGGAAACGAACGGGAAGTATCCGGTTCGATGACCAGTATATCGGCTGGTGCGACAAGGCCGCGCGCCATTCCCCTTCGGAGAAGCCGAACGTGCATGGCTCCGAAATCGCGCAGGCCGACGATGACGAACGTTTCCCGGTGCCGCGGTGTTATAATCATGCGTAAAGATACATCAATCGTCGGGAATTTGTATTTTAAAACATAGAACCAAGGAAGCCGTAAATGACTTGTCGCGTTTTTTCAACGATCTGGAACACCGGGTGCAATGAATGAAACTTGTAGTGTGTAATCGTGATGTCGAACCACGCCCGACCCTGGTCGCGACGGATCGCGTCGCTGCCGCTGACGGTAGGGACAAGATGTTTTTTCGAATCAAGCGAATCGGGAACTTCCGGCGGTCGGCGGCTGCGATCAACCGACAGCGTCGTTTGAACAATCGTTTTCCCGGCTCATTCGAACACACCATCGAGTTCGAGCAGGAGCAGATGGCATCCCATCACGCCGCGATTCTATAACAGGGAGGAGTCATTCATGAATGAAAAGAGAGATCAGCACAGTGAGCAGTTGTTCCTGACTTTTTCTCCCGATGACATGACTTTGTCGGAGCGCAACCACATCATGCTCGGCGGTATCGCACCCCGCCCGATTGCATTGGTCGGCACCATTTCAGGTGAGGGTTACATCAACCTGGCGCCGTTCAGTTTCTACAACGCACTCAGCGCGAACCCTCCGATAGTTGCTTTCTCCCCGGCATTTCGCGGTTCCGATGGATCACCCAAGCACACGCTTCTCAACATTCTCGAGACCGGGGAGTTTACGATCAACGCGGTAACTTCGTCCATGGCCGAGCAGGTAAGTCTGACTTCCGCGGATTATCCGGCGGGAGTCGATGAGTTTGTAAAAGCGGGTTTGACCAGGAGAACCAGCGAGGTCATAAAGCCTCCCGGAGTTGCGGAAAGTCCGTTTATCATGGAGTGCAAGCTGTACGACCACCAGGATTTCGGAGGCGGCCCCGGCAGTGGAAACCTTATCCTGGGCGAGGTGGTGCGGTTCCACGTCAGCCAGTCCATATACATAGATGGGCGGCTGGATCCATTCAAGCTTGATTTGATCGGGAGAATGGGTGGGGAATGGTACTGTCGCGCCAGGGGTTCCGCGCTTGTCAAGATCGCCAGGCCGCGTCATACCGGTATTGGAATCGACGCTCTGCCGTATTGGATCCGAACGAGTTCCATACTCGCGGGAAACGATCTTGCCGGGTTGGCCGGTGTGGAGCGCCTCCCGGATGCGGAAGATATCCGTCGCCGGTGGCGGGAATATTTTGCCATCGATTCCCCGGAATCCCCTGGTGATTTCGATGCGGAGCTGGAGCGCGGCGATGGTTACAAGGCCCGCGAGATACTGGTGTCACGGATGAAAGCTCCTTCGCCGGAGCTACTGGTGCTTTCGAACGATCTTCACCGCTTATGCCGCGTGTTCCTTCGCGCCGGGGACATAAAGGCGGCGTGGGAATGCGCATGGTTGGGCGATGCGGAGAAACTCGAGGAACTACTGGAAAATATGTAACAGAAAATCGGAGAAAGGAAATGACGGAAATACACCTTACGATCGAGGGCATGAGTTGTGATCATTGTGTCATGGCGGTTCGCAAGGCGCTCGAACAACTTCCGGTCGAAGTCAAGGATGTGCGTGTCGGGTCCGCCTTGGTCGTTCTCGAGGAAAGTGAGGTCGGGGTCGAACAATTAAAACAGGCTGTCGAGGAAGCGGGCTACACTCTCGTTGGATCATCCGCGTCTTAAAAACCGAGCCCGGCGTAATGCCGGGCTTGGTTGCCCCCTGTTCTTTCCATTGGGTATCGGTTGTAAAATAGCCGATAAACCCGCGCGAATTAGTATTGCTCCCCACCTTTTTTTCCGGTAACGGCTATTTTCAACGAGAGATTCAATGTGCCGGCAAAGTTCGCGTTCAGAATCATATCGATCAGCCGGGCGTCCCAGAAATACTGGTCCAATCGAACGATGGGATGGAGCATGCCCACGTAGATATACCTTCCGTCTTCCCACACACCGATCTCGATGGGAAAAGCGCCGGCATGATCCAGTCCGGGACACGTGTTTCGGTCGTCTTCCCGGCTCTTTCCCACCACGTCCAACGCCAGTGCTTCCGTGCGTTCCCGGCTCAGGCCGAGGACGGCGGCATTTCTATTTACCGCTCTCACCACCGCAACCAGTTTCCATTTGAGATCACTTAACCTCGTATAATTTTCGTATTTCCTGTCGGATTCAACCGGGGCGAATTTCGAGATCTGCGTCTTGATTTCATTCAGAACCGTTTTAAAGCGAAGCGTACCGTTGCCCCGCGTATGAACCTTACGAAGCACGATGGTCTGGTCGAAGTCGCGGAACCAGGTGAGGTCACCGATAATCCAGGGAATGTCGGCGGAGCCGACACGCAGATCGTCCTCCTCGCGCAGGGGCGGGATTTTCTGCGCGGACAGGATCCCCTTGTGGTCGAGCCCGGTGATAAGGCGCCGAATTTTGTTCTTGATACGATGCGCGTACCTGGCCAGGGAATTGTAGCGTTCGATATCGAGATCGTTTGCGATGAGACGAACCGCCGTCTCGGGGTCCGCGATGGAAACCTGGGTTCCGTTTTCATTTTCGAAGATGGCAATGCGAAGCAGCGCTCCGACGATGTACTTGTTCTGATAGCTGACGAGTTTTGACGTAAATCCCTCGTGCGACAGTACGATGAGCCGGGCCTGGTACGGGCAGTGATCCGCCGTGCGTTCGCGCACGATGTTTGGTGTTCCGATTATCCGAACCGCGCGCACGCGGAACTCCCCTTCGCGGAAAGCCGTGGATACCATCGCCGTTAATTCATCAATAGGCCGCGAACTGTTTTTGATGACCAGTTCATACGTGCCGTGCGACTTTGCCACGCAGAATGACCCCGCGACAAATATCAATGCAACCATAAGACCGTAGACCTTCCCTTTCATACGTACCTCCATCGGGTGTCGAGATCGTCTCTACTACATCGGAGAATGGACATCAGTGAAGGAAAATTCAAGTCTTTTTTTCACCGGGCCTGAAATTATTTCCAAACGCCTCGATCTCAATAATGAATATCGAACCGGAAGGTGGAGAAACTATTGTTTCAACTGAACGCGACGAGGCGTTAGACGGCGGGACACAGAGGAAACGTCAGGGGTTGAATATCAGTCTTGCCTGAATTCGTTCCGGATAAGAATGAGTATAGCCGACTGGGGGACGACGACCATCGTTTCACCTTCGAATTCGATCTCGACCGCGTCCTTTCGAAGGAACATCGCGTAGTCGCCCTCCTCGGCCTGGAGGGGAACAAATGCGAGAGGATTTTTCTGTTCTTCCCACGGTTCGCGGTCGAAACCCCGCGGGTTCACCACGGGATAACCGGGGCCGACTTTGACGATAAAGCCGGTTTGAACTTGCTCCTTTTCCTTGACGCCGGGCGGGAGGTACAATCCTTGCGCGGTTCTGTTTTCTCCCTCGTCCGGTTTTATCAGGACTTTGTCACCGACGACATGTATTGTCTTGATTCGCTGCATGGTCCTTCATTCCCAACCGATAGTCCTTCCCTTGTTCACTTCCTGGAGATAGTCCATGACCGGTTGAAAGTACTCGAGCATAGCCTTGGGGCTGATGTCCTCGCCCGTTTTTTCCCGGATCACGGTACGCCAGTCCTTCGTTTTTCCCAGTTTCAGCAGGTCCCACAGCCAGGTTCCGACTTCGCGGTTCCCGTAGTAATTGCAGTTGTGCGGATCCTGCTTGAGAATATTCTTTGCGATATACATGTGGAGCTGATACTTGATCAGGTAGGCGAGAGCGTAATCGTAATACTGGGCCGGGTCGTCGTTGATATGCGTCTTGGTCGCCGGATCGCAGAATTCCTCGCCGCGGGGTTCCGGTGGTTCGACGCCCTGGAACTTCTCCACGTATTTCCACCACCGCTGGTTGAATTTGTCGGGGGAAAGATTCTCCTCGTACAGGTCGCGCTCCCAGTGCGACATGACGCCCGCGGACCACGGCATGAAAACCACGGCGTTGTCCAGCGCTTCGTTGAGGAGCCACTGCGTCCGGTCGATTTTCATGTCCGGAGGCAGGATACCGATTTCACGCAAATAGGGAATCTGGCGCGCGGCGATGCTGATGAGGTCGCCGACGGCTTCGTGAAACGCCCGGTTGGCGCCGCCCCGTAGAAGAAGGGGCACAGAAGGGTTGGAATACGCGAGGTAGTAGTAGATGTGGCCCAGCTCGTGGTGAGTCGTTTCGAACCAACGATAATTGGGAACGACACTCATGAGCGACCGCACGTCTTTGTCGAGATCGAGGTGCCACGCTGATGCATGGGTGTTCTTCTTACGCGTCGATCCGGGTGGAAGCTGGTAGAGGTCTGATTTTTCCCAGAAGGAAGCGGGGAGTTCCGGGAATCCCAGCGAAGTGTAGAACCGTTCCGCTTGCTGAACGATCCATTCCGCGGATTTGCTCTTGAACAAGGGATCAAGATCGACGCCCTCCACGATACCGGGCCAGGCTTGAGACCAGCGGTTGCCGAGCCAGTGCGCGGGAATCATCTTCGGAACTTCACGACCGTAACGTTTGGCGAGAACGTACTTGGTATACGTATGCAATTGTTCGTACAGGGGACGCGTCTGTTCCAACGTCTCCTGCATAAGCTGCATCATTTCACCGACAGACATTCCGTAGTCGGCGACCTGTAGATCGAAGAAGGAGTTGAATCCCATGGCTCGCGCGACCTCGTTGCGAAGCTTGCGAAGTTCGATCAATCCCGGCTTAAGGGCCGGGCCCACCTGCTTCGAAACCTCCCAGACGTGTTTTCGCTCGTTCAAATCACGGGAGGTGGCGAGAATCTCGTCGATTTGATTCGGGGTGATGGTTTTTTGACACCCCCATGTTCCGGGCTCAAGGCAATATTCAAATCCATCCAGAAGCGCGCTTTGCTTTGCTTCCGCTGCCACGCGTTGGGCTACGATGTCGGGGATGATGCCCGGATATGAGGCTGCGGCAAGGAGAATTTCCTTCAGCTGTCGAACTGTAAGATCGTCGAGGCTGACGGAGTCCGCAAGAAGGGCTTGTGTTTTGCGGATGATAACCGGATTGCCGATGAACACGGCGAAGGCATCGTTGGCACCGATGCGCAGCCCGGTGTGCTCGGGAGTGACGTCGGTGCTGGCCTTCCACTCGGCCTTGGCCGCAACATAATAGAGGGGTTGGTAGAGCGAATCGTAAAACGTGAGAAACGCGTTTGCTTCTTGTTTCGGATTCTGTCGCGGTGACTGGCATCCCCACAGAACGAGGAGGAACACCGGCCAGATGATCTTGACGTAGTATTTCATGCGTGGAGTAAAGATGATGTGAAGACGATTATTCCGGTGTTTCCCGGTACCGCAGGATAGTTCCTTTTTGACCGACAACCCACGCCGAACCGTTCTCAGGCATGGAAACACCGATAAGGTTGTTCAAGGTCACCCGTTTGAGCATGGTCCAGGTAAGA
>JAADGX010000010.1 GCA_013152135.1 Chlorobiota bacterium | reverse complement strand
CGGGGGAATGAACCTCGGGTTCGATTACGCCTATCGCCAGGTTGGCTTCTTCAGCGCCAACCACATGGTTACCCTGACTGTCGGCTTCTGATTTCCGCCGATATGAATACGACGAAGGGCTGGTTGATCGACCAGCCCTTTGTTATTTATATTTGGATTGATTTTATTTGATCATATTATCAGATTGAAGAATATGAAAAAGCTGGTCGTCGCAATATTTCTTTTAGGATGTATAAGCATTGGAGCGCAAACCAGGGACAAGTTGAAGATCAATATAGATCTCGCCCAGTTCCAGTACGACGAAACCGCGAACATCGTTGAGTTCTATTATTCGTTCCCACGCTCGGTCTTACTATTTGATTCCACCGATGCTGGCTACAAGGCGTCGGTCTTGATGAGGGTTATTATTGAGAAAGAGGGTGGAGAGGCGAAGGCGAAGATGTGGAGGGTTCCTCTGGTTGTTGCCGATACGACCAATATGAGTTCGAAACTCATGATTGGAAAGGTGGACTTTCTCCTTGAACCGGGCACGTATGAATTTTCTGTTCTGGCTCGGGACGAAAACAACCCCGCGCTTTTTGACAGTCTTTCTTTCAAGGTCAAGTTTGATAAATATCATCTGTTGCGTCATGGTTTGAGTGATATTGAATTATGCTCCTCCATTAAATCCGTCGAATCCGATTCCGCGAATATATTTTGCAAAAACACGTTGGAAGTCATCCCGAACCCGACGCTTGTATACGGTATCGACCTTCCTCGCTTGTTGTACTATATCGAGATGTACAACATCAAGGAAAATCCCATCATTATTTCTGCGAACGTGGTCAATGGTTACGGGAAAAGCGTTGTTTCACAGGAACGGCAACGCCCGTCGGGACACCAAGCTATGGTTGAAGTAGGCGCTCTCAATGTCAGGAAACTGCCTTCGGATATTTACACCCTGATTGTCAGCATTTCTGATACTGCAGGGAAGACTTTGATATCGCGAACGAAGAAGTTCTATATTTACAATCCGGATATCAAGCCTGATTCGACCCATATGTTTGCAGAGGCACGGGCAATCGACCCGGTTTATGCAGATCTGGCGGAGGACGAGCTCGACGAGCTTTTCAACATGACCCAGTATATTTCGACCAAGACTGAAAAGGAACAATTCAAGGAGTTGAAGGGAGCCGAAGCAAAGCGGAAGTTCATGACGGAATTCTGGCGGCGTCGTGATCCAACGCCGGATACTCCTCGTAACGAGTACAAAGAAGAATACATGAAACGTGTTGATGAAGCCAACAAGCAGTTTCGTACCGCTTATCGCAGGGGATATCTTTCGGACCAGGGACGAGTATATATTTTGTACGGCCCGCCCAGCGCAATCGACAGGACAGCGGCCGGGAGTGATACGAGGCCGTATCAAACGTGGACCTACGATAATTTGCAGGGCGGTGTCGTGTTCATCTTTGTCGATCGAACAGGTTTCGCGAACTACGAATTGGTCCATTCCACATTGCGTGAAGAGATTCACGACCCCAACTGGCAGCGCTACATCCGGACGGATTTTTAACACAATCCGTCGCTGCCGTTCCCGCCCGTGAAACACATATTGGAATATTATCTTTTCAAGGGAATTGCTTTTTTTGTTCGCTTGTTGCCGCTCGGAATGGTTCGGTGGATGGGCGTTGTATTGGGATATGCGTTCTTTCACCTCATTCGCATCCGTCGATCGGTGACGATTGAGAACCTCCGGGCAGCCTTTCCAGAGTACTCAACCAAACAGGTTAAGAGAATCGCCAGGGAATCGTATATAAGCCTTGCCGTAAGTATCCTGGAAATGTTATGGATCCCAAAGTTCACCAAGGATATTCTTTCCCGCGAGCTGCACATTGAAAATCCAGATCTGATCGAAGAAAAGCGGCGGGAAAATCGCGGAGTACTTTTTCTATCCGGACATATTGGGAACTGGGAATTGATGGCCTTCGGCGTCGGGAAATTACTCGGGTTTTCGTACTTGATGGTCGTACACCCGCAGAATAATCCTCGGGTTCGGGATCTTGTAAACGGACTGCGAACGAGCGGCGGTAACCGGATCGTTGATATGCGGCTAGCCGGACGATCGATACTTCGGGCACTGTCGAACAACGAGTCCGTTGCATTGTTGGCCGATCAAAGCGCGCCTCGTGAATCGATTTATGTGAATTTTTTCGGCCGCCCTGCAGCAACGTTCGAAGGACCGGCGGTGATGGCGTTGAAAACGAGAGCCCCGATTCTCATGTGTTTCTGCGTCCGTGAAAAAGACTACCGATATAGGATATGGTTCGAGGAACTCGAGTACGACGATCTGGTAGGGTACACCCCTGAAAATATTGCCGCCTTGACAGAACGTCACGTAAAAGCTTTGGAGCGAGTGATCTTCCAATACCCCGGCCAATGGCTTTGGCAACATCGACGATGGAAACATCGCCTGCCGGATCATTGAGGTTGCTCCCGCGCTATGAAAACATTGGTTATTCAGACCGCTTTTGCTGGAGACCTGGTCTTAACGCTACCGTTAATTCAATCTTTGGCACGGAACGAGGTCATTACAAGCGTTGACGTTCTTTGCATACCCGGGACTGCACCACTTCTTGAGAACCACCCCGATGTATCAGGAATCATCAAGTACGATAAACAAGGCGACCGTTTGTTTACAGGCTTGTATCGATTGATGCGTGTTCTTCGAGCCAAGCAATACGATATTGTAATTTCCCCGCACCGTTCTTTCCGTTCGGCGTTACTCTCGTATGCGACGAATGCCCGCGTTCGAATATCGTTTGATCGTTCAGAGGGTGGCATGCTATATACACATCGCGAGGGGTATGGAAAAAGCTGGCACGAAGTAGCTCGCAATCTTGTGCTACTGTCGCCCTTGAAAATTCCTCCTCGATCTTTAAAACCGGAATTGCATCCTGGAGAAAATGACTACAAGAATGCCGTAGAGGCTCTCCATCAAGAAGGTGTCAATCGTAAATATGTATGCCTCGCTCCGGGCTCGGTGTGGCCTACGAAACGCTGGACGATTGAAGGGTTTGCAGAACTCGCCGTGAAAATCCAGGATGACGGGTATAAGGTTGTTCTGCTTGGAGGGAAAATGGATGAGGATATTTGCGCCCGTGTTCGTTCATTGGCGGGGAATAAGCCGGCGAATTTCTCGGGCCGCTTGACGTGGCTCGAATCCGCGGTGGTCATTAAACGTGCGAGCGCACTGGTGAGCAACGACAGCGCTCCGGTTCATATTGCCTCTGCCATGGAAACACCCGTGTTGGAAATTTATGGACCGACTTCACCCGTGTTCGGATTTACACCGTGGAAAACCCGACACCGGCTTGTCCAACTGGATGGTTTGTCATGCGCTCCTTGCGCCATACACGGTGGACGCACATGCCCTATTAAGTCGCACATCTGCATGCAGTCATTATCGGCGGGGCAAATATACGCACACCTCATTGCACTTCTTGGAGAATGAAAAAGCCGAACCTGGAGGTCCGGCTTCGACGAGGATTGATCCCTTCGACAATGTCAGTCGTTTGATGAAGCTCCATCCTTCTTTTCCGCGCTTGTTCTTTTTGCGTTGGAAGATGAAGCGGACGAATTCCCGGATGAACCGTTTCCGTTTCGCTTATAATCCGTGATATAAAATCCGCTACCTTTAAAAATCATTCCAATGCCTGTCCCAATTAATCGTTTCAGTTCCGGTCGTCCGCACTGGGGACACTTCGATAAAGGGTCGGCATTGATGGATTGAAAGCTTTCAAATTGGTATTCGCAATTCTGGCATTTATAATCATACGTTGGCATTCTTACCCTCTGATGGGTGGTACATAAAAATCGTATATAGTCTTCATACGAACCTGTAGTTTACACTATTCTCTAAAAAAAATCAAGTAAGGGGTATTACTTTCTAGGGAAACGCTGTTGGAGTGCCATGTGTACATTCTCAGGGACGAAATCGCGATATTCCCCGTGCAGTTGTGCAAGCTCGCGAATGATCGTAGAATTAAGGTAAGTGTATTTCTCGTGGGGCATGAGGAATACTGTCGTGATATCCTTGTCCAGCTTCCGGTTCACCAATGCCATTTGGAACTCATAATCGAAATCCGTAATGGCTCGCAAACCGCGGATGATGATTTGGGCCTTGACCTGGTGAGCGTAGTCAACGAGTAAACCTGAAAAAGTATCGACGCGCACGTTGGAGAATTTTTCGACGGCGCCCTGTACAAGTTCAATGCGTTCCTCGATTGAGAAGACAGGGGTTTTGGCGGTATTGGTTGCAACCGTGACGATGACGACGTCGAACAAGTCCCTTGCACGCTCGATGACATCGAGGTGTCCATTTGTGATAGGATCAAAAGTACCGGGATAGATCGCGGTTTTCATTTTTCCTCCTTGAATCCTGTAAAGCGAAACATGGAAACGGTTGTTCTGCCGTAACTCTTTTGTGCTTCCTGGTGCCAGTCCGGCAATGGTGGAATGGCGATATCGGTGCTGTGCTCGAAGAGCCAAATCGTGTCGGTTCTGGCGACGTTTTTAACCTCGTGCACGAGGAACTCGATGCGTTCATAATCGTATGGTGGATCGGAAAAAATAATATCAAATTCATGAACTGCCTGTCGCAAGTAGGATTCTACCGGTTTCTGAATTATGTTGCAAATGTTATTCACGCCAAGCAGATCGATATTTTTTCGTAAAAGCCACACAACTTTTCTGGCCTTTTCAACGAATGTCGCCTTGGAGGCGCCCCGGCTCAGTGCTTCTAATCCCAGGTTTCCCGTTCCCGCAAAGAGGTCCAACACCTCCAGCCCCGTGAGATCCACTCGCGCGGTGAGCAAGTTGAACATGTTTTCCTTGACACGATTGGAGGTTGGACGAATGCCGCTGAATGATGGGGTTTTAAGGGAATGTCCGTGGAATCGGCCGGCGATGATTTTCAACTTTCAAACCGAAGGGCTGCTCCGATTGCCGACGTGAAATAATCTGGCGAGAAAGTCCGTGTTTTCGGAAGTACCTGGTTGGTCGCCAGGGGCAATTGTTCCAGAGGAGCAGGGCGGATGATGTCAATGTTCAGGAGGGATTGCAAGGTCTGTATATAGGACGGGGTTGAAGCGGGGCCGTACACAAAAAGTTCTTGCAGAGCGATGTTTTCAAAAGGCGACATCAGCTCATGGATTGCGTGGAGGATCTGAGGGAGATATTGGTCACGACTGGTCACGGCTCCGGTTTTAAAACCTCGATAGTTTCCATGATCGTACAATCCGATGGTGAAGTATTTCTGATGCATACCAAGAACGGCAAAGACTTCATGGCTCGTGTTGACGTTCATTTTTTGAATGGCGTACTCGGACGTGAAATGGGAGATGTCAACCACCCGGACGTCCAGCGTTAACAAGGCGCAGGTCGTGATAAGAAACTGGATGGTTTTTTCCGGAATACCGACGACGACGTGATAGTGAGCTTCGGGGGTTGCGAAGAGTTCTTGTGAAAGAACACGAAGAGGGGTCTCGTTATCAAAGGAGGATAATTCGCTTGCTTCCCATCGCAAGTGTTCTTTCTGCGCTTCGGGACTGAGTCGTGGATCCAGGGGAATGGTGGCGAGGAACGGAACGTGGGCGGGGATGCTGATGGTAATGCTCGAGGAAAAAACAGGCGTACGCCTGAAAAGCAGGGTCAGGTCACGGATAAAAGATTTTGCCACGTTATTGTCGAAAGGCGCTTCGTGGAGAAGATGGCTTCCGTAGTTTAATTCTGTCTTACACCAATCAACACGTACGACAGAAGGATAGCCGCCGGTGAAACGCAACTCGGCAAGACGAAACTCGCCTTCCGCTATTTCAAGTCCGACATGATGAGAAATAGCCATCTATTGCAACACGTCGGATCTCATTGTTCCCAGCTTGCCTTGTTGTGCTCGGTGGGATCCTCAAGACTGCTGATGTAACCATAGCCGTCGGGATCTTCAATACGATAGCGCGGTACTTTTGACGAGGTATCGTCTACCATGATTATGTAAGGTTGAAGAGAACGAGGGGAATGGCGCAAGGAATCGATAACGAAGGGCCCTGTGTAGAGTCTTGGAAATAAGCTGTCGCGCTGTTCGGCGGAAAGCGAATCACGAATGAAAATCAGGATCGAATCGATATCCGCCAAGTAGTCCTTGTTTCTGTGATAATATTGAAGCTCTGCAGTTCGCAGGTGAGTCATCCGGGCGCGCGATTCCCATTTCAAATTTTCCTGTCGCGCCAGCTCCGCGGATGGTTTATAAATAATGTAGACGAGAAGCCCGGTGAGGGCGATGATGACGACGATTAAGACAAAATCGACAATGCCGAAAGGCTGCTTTTGTGGCATGATTCCTCCAACGATCAGGAATGTGCTATGGCTGATCGAGCCGAAAGCGACATTATTTGGTCGTGATAAAAGGCTCTATTTTCTTGAATTTCTTATCTCCAATCCCCTTCACCTTCTTAATATCCGAAGGTTTTTTGAAACGACCAACTTGTTCACGAAACCGGATAATCTTTTTTGCGGTTGCGGGGCCGATGCCGGGAAGAGCTTCCAGCTCGCTTTGGCCTGCAGCGTTGATGTTGATGCTGTGAGGTTGCAGTGTGGAATTGGATTTGGACTTCTTTTTACGTGGTTTCAAAGAATCGTGTGGGTTACCGGTTTCTGAAAACGAAGAGGTCACAAGTTGCGATGAAGGATCAGGCGGACGATGGAAAAGGCTCTCGGCGACTTGGTACTCCCGCGCAAAATCTTCGGGGTCCGGAGCGGACCAGCGTTCGACAAGCCGATAACCACTTCCGATTATGATCAAGGCGATGAAAAACAAAAGTACATTCTGCTCCTCCCGTGTGAAACCAGCACGATTGAGAAGCGATTTCAAAGAGTCGAAGACACGCTTTGCCATCGTTCTGCCTCCCGTGGTAAGATCTGGATCTGGAAAATACCGATCGCCCGTCTAGGAAAAAACGTTGACGACTTTTGCGAAGATGTTGTGTTCTCTTTTGAGTTCTGTTGGCTTGAATCCGGAAGATTTCGCCATCTGTTTCAACAACTCTTTATCCTTGGAAGAAACCTTTTTTGGAACGTAAATATGGACACGGACCAGTTGATCGCCCCGGCCGTAGCCATTGAGATGCGGGATGCCTTTTTCGCGCATACGAAGTATCGTATTTGACGGAGTTCCAGGCTCGATTTTCAGCAGGGCATGACCGGTCAGTGTGGGGATCTCCACTTCCGTACCGAGGACGGCATCGGCGTAGCTGATGGTTAAGTCGATATACACATCATCTTCATCCCGCGTAAAAACCGGGTGTTCCTTTTCCCGGATAACTACCAATACGTCACCCGCTGGCGCGCCTCGCCGACCAGCGTTTCCTTCTCCCCGGAGAGGGATGTAATTGCCTTCTGATACTCCCGCCGGGATTTGGACGGCGACTGTCGCTTCTTCGCGAACCCTCCCTTCTCCGGAGCAGGCTTTGCAGGGATCATTAATAATCATGCCTTCGCCCTGGCATTGCGGGCACACCGCGATGTTCACGAATTGTCCGAACATGGAGCGCGACACTTGGCGAACTTCACCCGTTCCATGGCACGTCGTGCACGCAGTAAACCCATTGTTGGAAGCAGCGCCCGTTCCTTGGCACGTTTTGCATTTTCCCCAGCGCTTGATTTTCAGCGTTTTTTCGACGCCTGTCGCTATCTCTTCAAGGGATAAATCAATAGTAACTTTGAGATCGGACCCCGTTGCTCTATGTGATCCATGCCTGGCCTGTCCCCTGCCCGCGCCAAAGATCTCGTCAAAAATACTGCCGCCAAAACCGCCGAAAATATCTCCGAAGTGACGAAAAATATCGTGAATGTTGTGAAAATCGGCAAAATCCTGCGAACCCAATCCATTGAAACCGAACTGGTCGTATCGCCGCCGTTTGTCAGGATCGCTAAGCACTTCGTACGCTTCCGCCGCTTCCTTGAAGTTCTCTTCCGCCGCTTTATCCCCCGGGTTGCGATCCGGGTGAAATTTCAGCGCCAGTTTTCGATAGGCTGATTTTATTTCTTCCTGGGATGCATTTCGTGATACTCCCAGGACATCGTAGTAGTCGCGTTTCTGCGTCATCGGGCTCCAGTGTCTTATTGCGACGTTTCCACGGGAGTGGCATCGTCTGGTTTCTGAATTTCGCCATCAGGCTGTTTCGAGACGATGACCTTTGCATGTCGTAAGACCTTGTCGTTTATCAGGTAGCCCTTCTCCAGTTCCTCGACCACCGTGTCAGGTTCGACGTCATCACGGGGCACTTGCATCATTGCATGGTGGTACTCGATGTCAAATGGCTTACCCACGGATTCGATTGGCTTCAAGCCCCGCCCTTCCAGGATTTTCATAAGTTTGTTTCGCACGAGAAACACTCCCTCGTAAAAAGATTCCATGTCGGCATGTTCCTTTCCGGCTTTCAACGAGCGATCGAAGTCATCGATTACGCTGAGCAATTCCAGGATAAGTCCTTCGTTCGCGGTCTTCGCCAGTGAGGCTATCGTTTCTTCGGTACGTCGTTTGTAATTTTCGAATTCCGCTGCTTTTCGTAATAACCTGTTCCTTCAACTGCTCGAGCTGATCCGCGAGATCGGATTCGGAGCGTTCAGGTTCACTACGCTCTTTGTGCTCAATCGGGATTTCCGTGGTTTTCTTGGTATCGGATTGATTTTTGTTTGCATGCGTGTCAGGTGATTCGACGTCTTTTCTGTTCATGAAGTGGTTCGTCCTGTTGGTTATTGGTGAAATTTCGATATGGTGGATCCAAGGTAATCGACAAGAGCAACGAGTTTCGAGTAGTTCATCCGTTTCGGACCGATGACCCCAACAGTTCCGGTTACGTTCCCGAAATTGTACCGGGTCGAGATGAAGCTGTAATCCCTCATTCTGTCCTCTTCGTTTTCCACTCCGATCGTGATGGAAACGGTATTTGACGTTTGCTGTTGCTGCTGGGACTCAAGCACGTGAATGATCACCTGCTCGTCCTCTACGAGTTCGATGATACTCCGGAGGTTTTCGGCTTTCTCGAATTCCGGTTGGTCGATGATGGATTTGACACCGTCAATGATAACCTGGTCGCGATCCAAGGTATCAGAAAAAAGGTTTTGAGCGCGGTCAATGAACAGTCTGATGATTCCGGTCTTTTCATTCGCTGCTGTTTTTACACGCTCGATTAGGGTTTCCCGGATTTCATTC
The DNA here is from genome assembly GCA_013152135.1 of Chlorobiota bacterium. GTDB lineage: Bacteria > Bacteroidota > Ignavibacteria > SZUA-365 > JAADGX01 > JAADGX01. The sequence goes on along the minus strand of JAADGX010000010.1, from coordinate 12,816 downwards.
AGCGTCAGTCCCGCAAGACGGCTGTTCAGGAATGAAGTGATGTCGTTCAACTGTTGTTGATCGATTACGCAGTTCAATTCAAACTGCATAGTTTTCACCAGTCCGGATTCAATGGCGAGGATAACCATTATACGGCTTGAGCTGAGGGGGACAAGATCAATCCGGTTAAGTTTCCCGGTTTGAATGCGTGGAAGGGAGATCACGGCAAGGAGATGCGAGATATAGCTCAGGATCTTATTTGAATCCTTCAATATTTCGGCCAGTTTCGTCTCTGTATTCTTCTTGACGACATTGCGGATGATAGCTTTTTCCCTGCTGGTAAGTCGATCTATTTGCATAAGGGTGTCCACGTAGTATCGATACCCCTTGTCCGTGGGAATTCTACCCGATGATGTATGCGGATGATCAATAAACCCGCGCTCTTCCAATTCAGCCATGATATTTCGTATCGACGCGGGGCTTAATCCGAGATCGCTGTGTTTGGAAATGTAGCGTGAACCCACGGGACGGGCGCTCAGCACGTACGAATGGATAATCTGCTGGAGCACCTGCTTTTCCCGATCCGTCAGGTTGCCTTCTTCGTCGTATGTCAGAACTTTTTTCATCATATATGCAAGAAATGGATGCCGACCATCCGGGTCGGCAGACCGTATTATTCAACCAACGACATTATAAATTCTACAAATTTTCCGTTCCGGAATCAAGGGATGAAATTTTCTTTTTCTCGATACTGCGCTACTAAAGGTATTCCTCTTTTCGGATTTCATATTTTTTTATTCGATAGCGGAGGTTATCGCGCGATATTTTCAAGCGGCGGGCAGCAGCGCTCTGATTGCCCTGGCATTCTTTCAGCGCTTCCAAGACGATTTTTCGTTCAATCTGTGCGAGGGACAAATCACCGGCCGATTTCAGGATTTCCCCCTTCTGGTTTTTCTGAGCTTCGTGCGCTATCTCGTCGGGGAGGGTCTCAACGCCAAGTATCGGGTTGTGTGCAAGTACGATGGCACGAGCAATAACGGTTTCCAGCTCCAGGAGGTTTCCCGGCCAGCGATACCTCAGCATGGCCGTCAGGCATTTTCCGTCGATTCCTGTTACTTCCTTGTCGTATCGTTTACTGAGCATCGTAATGAAATAGCCGATAAGCCCCGGAAGATCATCCTTTCTCTTTCGGAGCGGCGGCAAGTGGATAGGAATGATGTTGATGAGGTAGTATAGATCCTCCCTGAATTCGCCCCTGGAAACGAGAGCCGGTACATCAGCATTGCTCGAAGCAATTATTCGTACGGGAAGGTGATCGCGCGAATCTGAAAGCGCATCCACTCTTTGCTGGTGAAGCAGTACTTCATAAAGAAGCGCCTGAAGTTTAATCGGAAGGGCGTTTATTTCTTTCAAGTACAGTGTGTTGATCTTTCTGTGCACATACGATGATGCGTCTCGATGTTCGCTGTCTTTTCCCAAAGCTCGAAACTGGTGTTCGATATCGCCGTGTCTCATCAAATCACAATTGATTACGGTAAAGGGTTCCAGGCCGTATGGTCCTCGCCTGTGGATGGCTCGTGCCATCCATTGTTTTCCTGTTCCGGCTTCTCCCTGGATGAGGATATTTGCAGTGCTGGATTTTGCCTTATTAAACAGTTCACAGACTTTCAACATGGGAGGACTGGAGTTGATCGAGTAATCTTCGAACAGGTTCTCATACTCGATTTCCGAATGATGTCCATGTATCGATTTACCGCCGGTAAGCAAGGAAACGGCGTTGGAAAAACTTTCGGCAATTGCTCTCAATAATTTCTGCTCGAGGGAAGAGAACGGGGGATCTGAATCCCAGCGGATAGCGGAAATTGTAACGTCCTCGCGCGAAAGCGCACTGGATACTGATATTACCTGGGTTATATGCCTGATGTCCGTTCGCTTGAAGATAGTCTCAAACGCGATCTTGCTGAATTCCCGGTTGTCGAAAAGGGAAGAAGGGGTTTCGTCTGCCGAAGGAGGTTGCTCTATCTGCACGTCGAGATGCATCCAGGGTTCATTGGGTCGAAAGACGAGGACATGAATGAGTCTGTTGGTCCCAACAGGGTAGGCGGCCAGGTAGGAATTCGCCTCGATACACGTGTGGACGGTTTCCAAAGCCTCCTTCGATATGGATGTATATAGATCCATTAATTCATGTTTCTTGTTTCGCCGCCCCGTTTCCGGATCACGGGCGTGATGTCAGTCCATGATCTGCACCTTACATTCCTTCACCAGTCGGATCCGCACGGCTTCAACAAGTCGTGTCAAATAAGACTCCGCACCCAGCATGAAGGTGATGCACACCCTGGCGGATAGTCATCGGAGAGATTGTTATTGCGTGCTTTTGACTTCAAAATCACCTGACTTCGCTGGTTTTCCATCGACAAGGATGACAATACGGTATATGCCTTCCGGTAAACCCTTTTCCGAGGGAGTCAACGTAAAATCGATCCATCCGGTGTGGTCCATTTCGACCGGGGATTCACTGATCAAGTATTCTTTTGCATCAAGCAATTGATACCACTGGGCATTGATGTTCGCCTTTTCATCTTGAGGCAGAACCACCTGGGTAGCGCAATGCATAACGGGTGTATCGGGAGTGAAGAACTGCACGGGCTCACTTGGACGATTATATTTATCCACCGCCGTGGCTAAAACTGCTGTGGCGATATACGAATCGGGAATATCTTCGTATGTCGTAAAGGTCAGTGTTCTGTCGAGTTTGTCTTGAACGTAGAGATCGACTTTATAGGTGTCTTCGGGTAGTCCCGTGATCGGAGTGAGAAATGTGAAATCGATCCAAGTATCCCGGTCAATTGATATTTCCGTATCCGCGATTTTTTCGTCGCTGTCTTCTCCTTCTCCAACTTTGGACCACACAGCTTTTACAACGGTACTGGATGGCACGTTTGCGATAGAAGCGCTGCAATGGATGAGCCATTGGTAAGTAGGGAATTTGTCGGTTTTTACCACAGGTTTGTTCTGATCGTCGACACTGAGGCACATGTATGCTTCCGCGACGTGAGCTGTTGTGAAGGAACAGGCACCGGTGATGGTAATAACGGCGACAATGAACAGCAACGAAAGACCAAGAAAGTACCGTTGAGACATAATGAGCTCCTTAACAGAGTGGACATGTGTATTGTGTCGCGAAGAACCGATCTTACGACGGTAATTGGAACTTACATATCAAATGAAACAGAGGCAAACAGGTCTCAGGACGCGAAGCCGGCAATCGTCGGTCTACTCTTTTTTCAGCATCGTTTTTTCCAGGATCTCCAGTGCCGTCTTATGTGCTTGTATCTTGAGTCTTGATATGGCAGACTCATAGGAAAGCCATTGATACTTTTCATGTTCTTCCGAGAGTCGGACGACGCTTGACGGATGCGCTTCAAAAGCAAAAACGGGGACAAGTTCGATGGAGTCCGCTGCAGGATTATAAAAAGACGCCACGTATGGAATGATTTCGATTCGGAGAGGTGCAAGGCCTGTCTCCTCCTGAACTTCCCGCTTCGCTGCCTCGAGCGCCGACTCCTTTCCGTCAATAGTGCCCGTCACCACTTGCCACATACCGGGATATTGTGGATCCGATCTCGAGCGCAAGAGCAGGAGATACTCGTGAATCCCAGAAGTCTTTTTTCGAAAAACGTGGACTTGAACAAGCCGTGAAATGAGATCGGGCATGGAAATTTCGGATTACGTGTGTGCTTGAAAGACTGACACCAATGTATGCATGTTTGACTAAATGTTCAATTGACTGACAACATGTCAATAATAGTACAGTAGCACCAAGATTATTGCGAAAAAAGATGGTAAAAATGACCGAATAACCATATTTATTTCGGCATTATCATTGTAAGTTCATTATGATGGAGGTTGCTGGTTATTAAAGTTTTAAGTACAAGTATCAATAAGTGACTATGACAGAGAATAAAACTCAAGATAATGCGAATTACGATCTGCTTACAAATGTCGACGGAATGCCGGTGCTTCCGCTTCGAAACGTGGTTTTTTTTCCGGGGCAAATGATGCCCCTGTTTGTGGGGCGCCCGAGTTCCATACGACTCATTGAGGAAGCCTACCGCGATCACAGTTCCGTTCTTGTTTTAACCCAGAAAGACGCCAGTGTTGACCTTCCTAAAAAAGAGGACTTGTACTCTGTTGGAACGGTTGTCCGCATTATCAAAATATACACCATGCCGGATGGATCGAAAAGCGTCGTCGTTCAGGGAAATTACCGGGCGGAAGTCATTGCCATTATCCAGGAAGAGCCATACCTCTATGCGTCTGTCCGAAAGATCGACGAAACAGAACCCGATCCGAACGATCTTGAAATTGCCCCACTGATTCAGAATATCAGGAATCTTTTCAAGCAGCTATCCGACTTGCTGCCGGAATTCAACCCCGAGCAACTTTCCCTGGTGATGAACACCGAACAAGTGACGACATTTGCCAACCTGGTCTCTGCCCTTGTTGATATTCCCATCCCCGAAAAACAGGAACTTTTGGAAATCACTGATTTCAAAGAACGGCTGAAAAAGGTCGCAGTGGCTCTTACCGGGAAGATACAACGCCTCCAACTCAGCCAGAAAATCCAGAACGAGGTCCAGGACAGTATCAACCGGAACCAGCGGGAATACTTCTTGAGAGAGCAGCTTCGCGCCATAAAGAAAGAACTTGGCGAGGATACGGAAAGCGTGGAAATTGATGAACTTGAGAAGCGGTTGCAAGAGGCGGGAATGCCGGAGGATGTGAAAAAGGTCGCGGAGAAAGAGCTTAATCGTTTACGCATGATGAACCCTGCTACGGCCGAATACATGGTTGCGCGGACGTATCTCGACTGGTTGGTGGAAATGCCCTGGTCCAAGTCCACGGAAGATAATCTCGACATCAAAGCGGCGAAAGAACAACTGGATAAAGATCATTTTGGTCTGGAGAAAGTAAAGAACCGCATTCTCGAATACTTGGCAGTGCGTAAGTTGAAAAAAGACATGCGTGGTCCCATTCTTTGCTTCGTTGGGCCGCCCGGTGTCGGCAAGACGTCGCTGGGGCAATCCATCGCCAAAGCGTTAGGACGCAAGTACGTGCGGTTTTCTCTCGGAGGTATACGGGATGAAGCGGAAATACGGGGTCATCGGAGGACGTACATCGGCGCCCTGCCCGGACGCGTCATTCAGAGCATCAAGAAAGCGGGTTCAAATAACCCTGTTCTGGTTCTTGACGAAATTGACAAACTCGGCATGGACTTCCGTGGTGACCCGTCGTCGGCTTTACTCGAAGTGCTGGACCCGGAGCAGAATTCCGCCTTTAGTGATCACTATCTCGAAGTACCATTCGACCTTTCGAAAGTCTTGTTCATCGCTACGGCCAACATGATTGAGCCCATTCCGCCTGCCTTGAGGGATCGAATGGAAATCATCGAAATCCCGAGTTACATCTTGGAAGAAAAAGTCCAGATTGCGAAGCGGCATCTTATCCCCAAACAGCTCGAGGAACATGGTCTGACTCCGGATCAAATTGAATTTCCCACCGAAACCATCGAAGCAATTATTGATCGCTACACGCGGGAATCCGGTGTTCGTAATCTGGAGCGTAAAATCGCCGATGTCTGTCGCGGTGTTGCTCGCCGTATTGCTGAAGGAGACACGAAAAAAGTCGTGGTAACGGTGGACAGTCTTTCCGATTTTATTACATCCCGCCGGTATTATCCCGAGCTTGCTGAACGCATCAATAAGCCGGGAATAGCTACAGGGCTGGCCTGGACACCTGTTGGGGGAGACATCCTCTTTATCGAATCCACGAAGATGAAAGGAAAGGGAAAGCTCATCGTCACCGGGCAATTGGGAGAAGTGATGAAAGAGTCGGTGCAGGCGGCGTTGAGTTATATTGCCTCTCATGCCAAAGAATTGGGAATAGACGAGAACTTCCTGGAGGAGAACGATATCCACGTTCACGTTCCTGCCGGGGCGATCCCGAAAGATGGTCCTTCGGCTGGAGTGACGATGCTCGTCTCGCTCACATCTCTTCTCACGAACACGAAGGTGCGAAACGACATTGCCATGACCGGTGAAATAACGCTTCGAGGAGCCGTGCTTCCCATCGGCGGTGTCAAAGAAAAAGTTCTTGCCGCTCATCGCGTTGGAATCAGGAACGTTATACTACCTGAAAAAAACAGGGAAGATATTCAGGAAATTCCGGAAAAAGTGCTCAAAGAAATGACGATCCATTTTGTGAAAGAGATGGATGAAGTGATCAAATTGGCCCTGGTCAATGATTCCGAGGGGAAAAAAGAGCGAAAAACAGCCAGAAAAAGAAAAGGTACCGGTAAATGACTTGGAATGGAAAAAATAAATAAGTATATTTTGTAACGCGAAACTTTTAACTTCAACAGCAAGGAGAACCATGGTGAAATCTTCCACGAAACCTGTACGAGTTAAGCAGACAGGCAAAGTTATCGGAATGATTATTACGGAATGTCCAATGTGTAATAACACCATCAGTTTCGATGTCCAGAAGTTGAAAAATTGTCCGTATTGCAATGCGGAGGTTTCAGTAGAACTCGATAGAATAGAAGTGACAGTGACAGGTTCAAGGCCGCAAATCAAAAAGGTTGCATAAGGCCGTCCTGCCGGACCTTACTCTGAGAGGGGCTCCATGAGGATGGAGCCTTTTTTCTTTCCACGATAGGGACATGAAAAGGACGTGTGAAAGGCGGTCTGTCAAGCGTTTTTTCTGGTTTTCCATCGATTCCTCTCAATGAATCATTCTTTTGTTTTTCCTTTCAGAAGTGCACTACTGATCTGGATACCTGTCGCGTTGTTTTTTTTCGGCAATCGACTCGTATCTCAGACGTGGTTGTATCCTGAAACGATTCAACCAACGATTCCTCTGTTAAATGATATAGCGAGAAAAGGAGAAGGATTCCTTTCTTCGATGACATTCTGGGGGGAATTTGGTCAGTACATAGTTGAGAGGGACCGCGATCATCGATGGGTGGTCTCGTTGGGTGGCAATGCGGAATTGTTCCGCTCGGGAATGTGGGATCTCAACTTTGAAACCAACGTCCACCTTGTGGTCGATCCGAATAACAATATCACCTTTAATCCGCGGGCTTTTATCTGGGAAGAAGGAATCGTTCTCGGGTTGAAGAACGGCTCGCAGGTATGGAACTTCGGATATTTGCATCGTTGCAAACACGATGTGGACAACCTTGAATTGTTGCGGACTTCGAAGCGTGAAGAGGAGCGAGCGTTGATTTATGGGAGCATCTTTGCCCGTTGGACGAAGAAAGCAATGCGGTTTAAGGGGTGGGATGTTGAACCACTCGCGGCAGTTCACGTGTATGTGATTGTTCAAGACCAGCGATTTCCGATTTATACACGGAAGCTTGCTCCGAGTGTTCAGTCCTTTCAGGGAGCACTGCGTGGCAGGATCACAGCATCGAAGATCTTATCGCGTGTGTATCGCATGGGCGCGACCGTTGATATCCGAATTACTACTCTTGGGCCTCTGGAAGAGGCCAGTAGATTTTCTTCTATCGAGCGAATTCAGGTAAATCCAGCATGCGAGATCTTCTGGGATTTCCTTGGAAAAGCAGCAGCTCTGCGGGTGTTTCTGAGGTACACGTATGATCCGGATAATTTCATCGCACCTCAACCTCGGAAAAGCAGCCTGATGGCGTTGGGTTTGCGGCTGCTCAACATTCCCTGACAGTATGTGAATACGTGATTGTAAATGCTGGAGGTATTCAATACCTTTTCGGGAGCGTATTTCGAGCTCGCCGCCTCACGGTTTTGGAGTGGTTTCGGAAGGCAGATGAGATACGTTCAAATCCTATCGTCTATCGTTTCCTAACGCAAAGGATTATCAATGGGTAAACAGAAAAGAACTTCGCGGCGTCAAAGCCCATCACGTTCCAGTGACATCGCTGTTCCTTCTTTTCTCCAGAAGCATGCTCACGCGATTTATATTTCCCTTATTGCGCTGCTTCTTATCGTGTTTTTCCACGAGGCGTTTTTTGCCGGCAAGGTTTTCCATTCCGCGGATAAGATTTCGTCCATCGTCTACGAACACGGGTATCTCGAAAAGGCCAAACAGGAAGGGGTGAACGCGTTCTGGAATCCGTACATTTTCTCAGGGATGCCGACGTGGGGATCTTCGATCCCCGGTCACGGCATGTATCTGCACACCTTTCTGGATCCATTGAAACCAATGCTGATTCTTCAGGTTTATGGATGGTTGCAGTCCATTGCCGGTATCTTTCCCCTCCCCGACAGTTTCTGGGATATTTTCAATTATTTTCTCCTCGGTTTTTTCACGTATTTATTCGGTTTACGCCGGAAGTTCGAACCGTTTGCTGCGTTCATTGCCGCAGTGGCGGTTGTGTTCACGATCTACACTTTGAACTGGGTGATGGCTGGGCACAATACCAAGATCACGGTATACGCGTGGCTTCCAGCGATTCTTCTTCTTGTGGATATGTTGTTTGAAAGGAAGTCGCTGCTGCGAATCGCGCTGTTAGTTCTGGCATTTCATTTCACGTTTAACTCTGGCCACGTGCAAATGATTTTCTACAGTGGTATGACGGTCTTTTTCTACGGTCTTTTCAAATGGTACGAAGGCGCACGGATCGGTAACGTGCTTGCCGTTGCTGGTATCGTTATCGGTGCCGCCGCATTTGCGTTTCTCATGCTTTCCGGACCGTACTTTGCCACGTGGGAATACAAGGACTTTTCCATTCGCGGAGCCGGGTCGGGGGGATCGGGGCATGAGATCCGCGGTGGATTGGATTATGATTATGCTACGAACTGGTCGTTCAGCTTTACCGAGATCGCCACGTTTTTCGTGCCTTCATTTGTCGGTTTTGGGTCACCGACGTACTGGGGAACCATGCCTTTTACAGAGTCACCGGTGTACCTGGGTATCGTGGTGTGCTTCCTCGCTCTTCTTGGAATCATCTTGGCACCGAAATCTCGCTTTGTCCACTTCTGGGTATTCCTGGGCATACTGGTGTTGCTTATTTCTCTCGGTCGGAATTTTGGTTTAGTGTATGATCTGATGTTTAATTACGTCCCCGCCTTCAATAATTTCCGCATCCCATCTATGATTTTGTTCCTCGTTTCATTCTGTGTTGCCATGCTTGCTGGTGTCGGGGTAACGGAGATCGTTAAGAATGTTCGAGCGATGGGAAAGAGAGAAGACCCTCTCTTCAGAAAAAAGATTGCCAAGGTGGTATGGATTCCCGTTGCCTTGGCAGGCTTCCTGTTGCTCGTCCTCTTTCTCACGGGGAACAGTTTCCAACAGACCATTGCGGAGAATCTCCAGAAATACCAGCCACAATCATGGAATCTTGTTCAACAAGTTGAACAGGCGTTCAGATCGGGGCAGGGAAACAGGGTGCCGGAAGAGCTGAAAGATGCCACCGTCGCTGGTATTTACGGGATGGCGCTTCGTGATAGCATGATTGCCTTCTTATTCATGGTTCTGGTTGGAGGCACTGTTTGGATGTTTGCCCGTCGGCGCATGTCCTTGGTAGCATTCCAGGGAGCCCTGTTCGTGTTACTGATTGTCGATCTGTGGATTGTGGACTATAAACCCATGCAGATGATTACGAAAAGCGTTCAGAACCAGCAGTTGTCGAAAACCGATGTCGTTGCATTTCTGGAAAAAGACAAAAGTCTTTTTCGCATTCTACCGGCAAGCGCTCATGGTGGAGATAACTGGTACGTGTATTTCGGGATACAAAGTGTCGCAGGCTATCATCCTGCCAAGCTTAAGGTGTATGATGATATTCGCAATACAATTTTCAACGAATTCCGTTTTACGTCTCCGCAACAGGTGGACGCTGCGAATTGGGCGTTATTGAGTGTCCTGAATACCAAGTACGTCATCGTGCCGAAGGATTGGGAGCTCACGGCGCCGTGGCTGCGAAAGGTGTTCGAGGGACAGACGGAATCCATCTATGAGAACATGTACGTCCTTCCCCGAGCGTTTTTTGTGAACAAGGTCGAGGTGGTTCCGAATGATGCCGAATTGTTGGCACTGCTCGATGATCTCTCCAAGTATCAACCTCAACGAACGGCGTATCTGAGCGAACCATTGGAAGAAGAAGTCGCGGAATTTCCCGATACACTCCTTCAGGAGATGCGTGCCCGGGTCACTTCTTTTGGAATTAATCACATTGAGTTTTCTGTTGAAACACCCGTTGATGCCGTGTTAAAAGTGAGCGAAGTTTATTATCCAAGCGGGTGGACGGCAACCATTGATGGCAAAGAGACGAAAATATACCGTACGGATTATACACTGAGGGCTGTTAGAGTGCCGGCGGGTAAACATGTTCTTCGAATGTGGTTTGAGCCTCGCTCGTACAAAGCCGGTTTCTGGGTCACAACGATCACGAATTATCTTCTTGCGTTGATCCTTTTGGCGTATGCGATCCAGTTCATCCGTCGTCGTTTTATCGCCAAGGCTCGCTCCAAGGATTGACGTAACCAGTATATGAATGTTTTGATTTCAGTCGGTGGTCGTTTTCATGCCATAGAGTTGGCAACTAACCTGTACCGGCGCGGGATGCTTGCGCGCATCATCACCACCAAGTCCTGGTACTGCAAGGATGTTCTTCCGAAGGATTATTACCGGGCTTTACCGTTACCCGAAGTGGTTGGGATGATCGTCCGGAAAATCGCTCCCCTCAGGAAACGTGGTTATTACAGTTTTGTCAAGGACAACCTCTTTGATGCCGCCGCCAGAAAGTACATCATTTCCTGTGACATCTTCCACGCCTGGGGAAATTATGCTTTGGCTTCCATCCCAATTGCCCGGAGCTATCATGCACGAGTCGTGATCGAACGCGGTTCCACTCATCCGTTGTATCAGGACAGGATCCTGCAGGATGAATGCGAGAGATTTAATGTCGCGATGGAACGCGCTCATCCGCGGATCATCGAAAAGGGGTTGCAGGAAATAGAAGACGCGGATGCGGTGATCATACCGTCCGATTTCGTATACCGGAGCTTTGCAGAGATGGGAACGGATATGGAAAAGCTGCATGTTGTTCCGTACGGTGTCGATCTCCAATCCTTTTCCCCCGCCAAGAAACCGGACAAGGTCTTTCGTGTTCTCTTTATTGGAAATATTGGAATCCAAAAGGGGATACACTACCTCCTTGAAGCATGGAAGCAATTGAATTTTAAGAATGCGGAATTGCGGTTGGTGGGTCGTATTGAGCGGGGCATGGAACCTGTGTTAGCTGGTTATAGAGGGCTGTTCTCTCACAGACCTTATGTGCCCCATGATCGCATCCAGCGCGAATTCCACCGTGCTTCGGTTTTCGTGCTTCCGTCACTCCAGGAAGGGAGCGCGCTAGTGACATATGAAGCGATGGCTTGTGGTTTGCCGTCGATCGTTTCCGAGAATACCGGTTCCGTCCTGCGCGATGGTCAAGATGGTTTTATTATTCCGATACGCGACGTGGAAGCTTTGAAAGAAAAGTTGTCGTATCTGTACGAAAATCCCGATGCAGGGAAAGAAATGGGTAAATCCGCCGAGCAGTACGTGCGGCAATTCACGTGGGAACGATATACCGATGGAGTTGTGGCAGTGTACGAGAACGTTTTGGAGCGTGGCTGATGAGCCTTGCACGGAAAGCAATCGTATCCACGGCGTGGACGAGCGGCTTGAACTATATCGGTTTGGCTGTTGGGTTCGTAGTAGGGATATATCGTGATAATTTCCTCCAGCCAGCGGAGTACGGTGTATATTCATACGGCATCGCTCTGGTAGATCTTCTGTTTATTTTCACGGCGTTCTCTTTCAACATTTCCATCGTTCAAGCCACGAAAGAAGATGATGAGTTGTATTCCACCGGTTTTATCCTGACGACCATCCTGATTGTTATCATGCTTTTTCTTTCCGGGGCGGCGGCATATTTCTTATCGCTCAGGGGTACGGTGGAGATCAAGGTTTATGCATTTCTGGTTCTTGCGGCGTTCAGTAGTTTGAATTTGTATGCGATGCTGTTTTCCGCGTACCTCGAAAAGCAACTCGAATACAGTAAAATCGCCAAGGTGAATTTTCTTTCGCTCTTAGCCTTTCCACTCGTATCAGTCTGGTTGGTTTTGAAAGGCTGGGGAGCGTGGGCGCTTGTACTCGGACAGGGTTCCGCGTTTACCATCTCATTCATAGGTCTGTTTATCGTCAGTAAGTATCCGATATCGTTTAAATGGTCGACGAAAAGGGCGAAGTGGTTTTTGGAAATGGGATGGAAGCTGTTGTTTTCGCGCGGGTTGGAAGTCTTGTTCGTACGATATGGAAACCTGGTTACCGAAGCAATGCTTGGAACCGCGCAGCAGGGTATTTATGCGCGATCCCTGAAGTACTGGGAACTTGCTCCGCAAACCGTCGCTCCCGCGGTCGTTACCGTTGCGTTGCCGACGTATTCCAAACTTCAGGAGGACAATGATAAACTCGCTGAAGCATACTCCCTGGTTCTCTTTTTTCTCGCCCGTGTGCTGATGCCGTTTGTACTGGTGTTCGGACTCATCCCTCATTTATTTGTTCGAATCATCGGTGAACAATGGGTTGGCGCTGTTCCTGTGTTGCGTATCCTTGCTATTGGGGCACTGTTGTCCCCGATGTTCGAGAATATGAAAGTGCTGTTGTATTCACGTGGAAGACCGGGCGATGTCTTAAAGGTCCGAGTTTACCAGTTGGCAGTGTTTATCCCGGCCATGTATTTCCTTGTGAAATTTTTCGGGGTATCGGGGGCCGCACTTGCAGTGGTGATTGCCTTGGCGATCGGTGTTG
>JAADGX010000121.1 GCA_013152135.1 Chlorobiota bacterium | reverse complement strand
GTATTCTCGATATACTTGAAACAAGACCCGGCAAGATTATTCCACACGAACGCGGCGTCTTTTCCCGCCTGGTACTTGGCCGAATTGTTCGGGAATTCCGTGGGGTCGAACATGATGGTGCACGTGGCGCTGGCCCAGTAACGGGAAATGACGTACTGCGGTTGCAGTCCGCCCCCCAGGAGGGATCGAGCTTTCGGATTACGAGCCGTTCTCGCCGGTTCTGGTATGATGACACCTGCCGGGAAACTGGCCAGCAGTTCCGACAAATGATCGATAAAATCATGGACGTTACTGACCGGGTATGCGATCTCCGGCTTGACGGGCTTGAGGCGTTCGGTGGGAATCGTGCCTCCAAGGATGTCCAGCGATCCGGCGCGAGACTGTGCTTCCATTTCAGTTACGACGTCCCAGTTCCGGTCCATTCCGAGCACTCGATACCCTTGCGCATCCACCAGGACATCCTCGCCGCTGGCGGCATCCCTGATGATCCTGAGCATTCCCTGTTCCCAACCGTACACGGGGCACATCTGATCCAGGTTTTCGTCAAGAAAGAGAATTACTCTCTGGCCTGCCACGAACTCCGGGAGTCCATCTACGATTAAGGTTTCGTTGCCGATTGTTCCTCCGTCCATGATGAGAACAAGCTTGGTAGTGGCCGGACCTTTCAGTGAAGTCGTAACGTCAAGTTCTACACGTGTCCGAATGATACCGTTGCTTTCGAACGATTTCACTGTAACGATTTTGGCAATAACGATGCGACGAGACTCGGACGTCAGTTGATCAACCGATTTGCGCGGTACGGTTGTGGCTTCCAGGAAGAATGAAAGCGTGACAAGAAAGAAAAGGGAAAGCAGTATGCGGGTTTTCATTGTTAGGTACTCGGTATTGTTATGCCGGACTTTTCTCGATATGAAAATTAGGACATCCGTGATTGCAGAGCAATTATTTTCGTTTGACGGGTTGCAAACTATGCAAAGCGGGATCTGATGAACACCGCCGTCAGCGGATCACCTGGATTTTGAAGGTCTTGACGTCCCACTCCGAAACACAGCGGCCGAGGTAGATACCCGCTGGAAGGTTGTATGTCGGCAGGATAAAAGAATGCCTGCCCGTTGGCACGGGGTCGAATGATTTTGAAAGCCGCACTCTGCCAAGCACATCGAACACATCCACACGGAGTGGCTTTGTCATGGCTGTAGTGGTTCTCACGGTGAGTGTCAGGACGCCGGTCTCCGATCGTCCGCCCGTTATAGGGTTAGGATGGAATGTCAGAATTGTAAAATTATCCCCGGCTGTCAAAGGAACCGCGCAATTTCCAGACACCACGAGGAGGCAGGAATCGGGGCGAACTGGTTGTGTCGAGGAATTTGCCATAACCTGCTCTGTGAGGATCGAGGTAGAGCGAACGGCGAAAGCGTCGCGCTCGGGAAACGGGAACGTCTCGAATCGAAGGATCAGGATTATCCCGCCGTCGTTTCGGCCGCCGGTGTTGACAAGCTTGACGTTCACCGCGTCGGCGTCTGTTCCCGAGTACGAATATGTTTCCACTTCCCACGATGATGCCGTACCTGCGGTCCGAACAGAGACAATCTTTCCGAAGTTTTTATCCCAGCGCAGCGTGACGTCGATATCCGACAGCGTGAACCCTCTCGGGTCAAGAACGAGGGGTATTTCCACCGTTCGCCCGGCTTCCACCGCAAAATCACCCGGGAAGAACAATCCCGGCATGTCGTCGATTACCTCGATAACGATTTTCTTCTGGCAATGCCGTTCCACGCCTGCGGATATAAGAACCATTTCGACTGTGACCGTAGTATCGTGGCCGGGATTCGCAGCGGTGATGTGCCAGGTGATGGCCGTGTCTCCCCTAGGCGCAAGGGAAGCGAACGGAGCGCGAGGAGTTTCTCCCGCAATGATTGTAAGCTCCGCCGGGAGGAGGAGGAAGAGCGTACCGCTGCCTGATTCACCGTCCTGAAGATTTCGGATGAGTCCCGTGACCGGTATGGATGCGGGGATGCTTTGCCCCGTCCGGCTGTCGAAGCGGATCGTGTCGCGGTCCGATACGCAGGAGAGCTCCAGGGAATTGCCCGATGCCAGCCTTGGAACGATGACGGGTGTTTCGCAGGTGAAGAATTCCCCACCCGTTACAGTGAACGACGTCAGGAGCAGCGTGTCCGTTCTTGATCGCGGCATGGCGGAAAGCAGGAACACGACGGAATCGATGGCGCCCGGGGGCAGGGGATCGGTGGCAAAGGTCTTGGTTATTAATTCACCCGGAGCCGGTATGATTCCTTGCGGTAATACCACTGANNGGTTGCGTTTCCTATAGGTGCGGTGGAGTTGTTTTTTGCGAAAACCACGAACCGAAAAGGGTCCGGTACATAGCCCTGTCCGCTTGGGTCAACGCTAAGCGGTGAATCGGCACGACAAGCGATCGTCAACGACCCTTCTTCAATTCCGGGGATGAACAGCTTTCCGCAACACGAGATCGCGCCTCTGCCGGGGATGTCCGCGATGACACACACGTCCACGGTGGTGTCTTTCGAAAATCGGGTAGTTGAAATATCCCACGTTATCGTATCCGTTGAGAAAGGCGCGACGGGGGGCAGCGTGATCGCCGTTGAACCTGTGGCAACGGTCAGGCCCGGCGGCAGAAAGACACGGATGCTGCCCGCGGAAGTCTGTAGCGGCCCGGTGTTGCGGATCACGGCGCTGAACCGGAAGGGCTCTGGCGTATAGGCGCCGTTTTCTACGTGCAGGCTGTCGGGATGGAGACAGGTGATTTCGAGTGTACCCGGTGGAAGCGCGTCGACGCAGATCGACCGTGCGCAGGAGGAGGACGTTATCCCTTGACCAGTAACGATGATTGTAGCTGAGTCGCAAGAGGCCTGGTCGCGCACCAGAGCCCGCACGCGCCAACTTGCGTTTCTCATTTCTCCGGGAGCCACACCGCCGATGTCACGGCGTACGGCGTCCAGCGCCACGAGATTACCTGAGAGCGCGAGGTAGAGCGA
>JAADGX010000170.1 GCA_013152135.1 Chlorobiota bacterium | reverse complement strand
ATGGGATGCGGATTTCTTTTGCGGAAAATCCCGACCAGGTGTGGGAATTCAAAGGTGTCCAGGTTGTTCCCAGGGTCGTGGATTACAATGCTGACGGCAGAAGTGATCTCGTGGTAAGCGTGGTTGCCTTTACGATGGGCAACGTTATCTCATCGCTGCTCCGTTCGAGTATAAAATACCAGATTCGTTTTTACCCCGCACGGAACGGTACCCTCCCGCGGCGACCGGCCATGGTGCGGGAATCAATTCTCGATGGAAAAATTTATGGCGCTCTTGATCGCGAGCCACTTCTGGGGTTCGGTGATGTCACGGGGGACGGATTGGGTGATTTCATTCTTGGAATGGAAAACACGATATTCTGCTTCCGGGGTGACAGGCAAGGAAGGTTTCAGTTTGGCGCATACGATGGAATCAATAAAACCCTCCCCGAAGACGCCCGGCTCAGGGTGTTTGACGCTGACGCCGATCACAGGGATGATTTGTGCATAAAAGAGTACACCCGGAATTCCAGCACGCTGCATTTTTACCTGGCCCGGTAATTTTCACCGGTCTCCTGGTTGTCTGTGTTGCTTGTCTCTCGTTTCACGTTTCCGCGCAACCGGCCGATGTCTCGCACCCGGTGGTGGGAAGCATTGTCGTGCTTGGTAACAGGAGCACCGACACCGAGCTGATCCTGCGCGAGTTGACCGTGCACGTCGGTGATACCCTGAACGAAGAACAACTGGAATACTCGCGGACACGGATTTACAGCCTGGGTCTGTTCAACCGCGTTGACATGACCTATCCTCCCTTGGACACAACCGTGTTGATCATTTCCGTCGAGGAGCGCTGGTACCTGTTTCCGGTACCGATTCTTGGCCTCGTGGATAAGGATTGGCGGAAGATCTATTATGGTTTGGGCGTGGTTCATTTCAACCTGGGCGGGCGGGGGCAGAAATTCTTTGCCGGGTTTGCCCTGGGTTACGATCCCTGGGTTGCCGTAAGTTACCGGGATCCCTGGATCCTGGGAAAACTGGAAATGTTTTCGGAAAGTGAATTGCGGTACTCGAAAGTGCGGAATAAAAGCCTGCTTTCTCGCGGCAACGAGGACAATTTCGACGAGATTCATTACGGCTTCAGCCAGGTCCTGGGCAAGCGCTTTACGTCGTCTTTCAGCGCGTGGTTGGATTTCGGTTACGATTACGTGGAAGTGACTTCAAGGCGAGCAGGTCGTACGCTGTCAAACGGCGGTATCGACCGCTACTTGTCGCTCGGCGTCGGAGCCGTGTTCGATACGCGGAATTTGAAGGAGTATCCGACCTATGGTTCCTATGGTCTGATCGGACTCCGGAAATACGGGCTGTTTTTTGGTCCACTCGATCACGTGCTTGCGACCGTTGACGCCAGGAGATACATAAAACTCTCGAAATCGCTGACTCTCGCCGTCCGGGGATTCACCGCCATGTCCATCGGACCGCGCGTGCCCAACTATCTTCACATGTACTACGGTTACAGCAATCGGCTCCGCGGACATTTCTACAGGATCCAGGAGGGCGAGAACATCGCCGGTGTTGCCGTCGAGACGCGCTTTCCCATCGTACGGGAAGAATACGTAGTGCTGGACGTGCCCTTTCTTCCGCCGCAGTTTTCAACCCTTCGACTGGGACTGTACGCCGCGGTTTTCGCCAATGCCGGTACGACCTGGAATCGGGGTGAAAAAATCGACCTCCGGCATCTTCCCGCCGGATACGGGGCGGGGCTGCACTTCCTGCTGCCGTATGGTTATGTTATTCGCGCCGAGGGAGCCGTTGATGAAAACGGCAGCGGGGAATTGTATCTTGTCGTTGGGGTTTCTTTTTGATGAACGTTTTCTACACTCATCCCGACCTGGTCTCTCGTGAGACGCTAATCATCGAACAACCGGAGTTGCACCACCTGACTCATGTTTTGCGAATGGGGCCGGGTGCGGAAATCGAGGTGACGGATGGCATGGGAGGGTATTACTTCGTGACCCTGGAACTCGTTGAAGGGAAAGGGGCGCGTTGTCGTATCCGGGAATCGAAACCTGGTTTTCACGAACCGGCTGTTCATATGGCACTCGCGTTTCCCTTGATGAAACAATCGTCGAAGTTCGACCTGGTTGTGGAAAAGGCAACGGAACTCGGCGTTCGGGAGATCATTCCTATCGTCACGGAGAGGACTATTCCACGCAGTGGAAAGCTCGAACGCTGGAGACAGATCGCCCTTTCGGCCACCAAACAATGCCGCCGGGCATATTGCCCCGTTATTGCGCCGGTTCTTCAATGGCGGGAGTTAATGGAACGGTTTTCAGACTACTCGCATCGCCTTGTTTTGTACGAGCGGCAAACAGCGCGCGAACCAATTCCCGATCCGTTTGCAAATGCATTCGCGCCGGGGAATACCGTGCTCTTTGTTGTTGGTCCGGAGGGCAGCTTCACGGAAAGGGAAATTGTTGAAGCGGAGAATGCCGGTTGCGTGCTGGTGTGGTTGGGTCCAAGGAGACTGCGGAGCGAGACGGCGGCGCTGAGTGCGATGTCCCTCGCGTCATATTTCACAAGAGGAGAAGAATGTCGTATCTGAGGATCATTGAACGAGCCTTTCGCATATTGAAATCCAACGTGCGCTCCGCGTTCGAAACTATCCCCGCGGAAGAACAGCAGGAATTGAAGGATTTCGAAGAGGAACTGAAACGGGAGTACGAGCGCGAACGAAAACGGTCGGACCGGTCGCGCCAGGACCGGGGGGAGACTTCCGGGACCGCCGGGAAGAGAACGGCGCGGGATTATTACGCGGTCCTGGGTCTGACTCCTGATGCAACGATGGAAGATGTATCGAAAGCGTACCGTGACATAATTTCGAAGTATCATCCTGACAAGACGACGAACCTGGGACAGGAACTCCAGGAACTTGCCGCGCAGAAGTCCCGGGAAATCAACGAAGCATACCAATGGATCAAGGAACATCAATCAGCGTGACAAGAACGCGCCAACGAACACGCCGAGTTGGATGAACGTATTCCCCAGTTTCAACTCGGGCATATTGAGGACTTCGAAGCGGTTGTCCGTTGTCCACGTTCCACCCACCATGCCCAGGTATCCACCCGCCACGCGGAAGGTAATAAAGGGGTTGATGATGTATTCAGCGGTGACCCACGGGGCATACACGAAAGTCGATTGAGTAAAAACGTGACTTTGACTGTCCGTCATAATACTTTTGTACTGGTCGAGAATTTCCTTCCAGGTCAATAAAACATTGGGTGATTGAACCAGCGTGAACTGGTTCGCACCTCCGCCGATCAATCCTCCCAGCGAAACAACGAAATTTCCGAACGGAATGGAGTACTCGACGGTTCCGCCGATGAAGTTCACGTCGTAAGTGACTGACTGGTACAATTCGTTGACGACACGATTGGACTCCGTGCTTCCGCTCTCCAGCATGGCGCCGACGCGCAAGTTGTCGATAGCGAGAATGTATGCATATGCCGCGCCGCCCATGAGAAACATCCCGCTGTTGCTGAATTCCGGGAGGTGCGCTGAGCGCAGTTGCAGGTTTATTTCGGAGGTGCCGGCGTGGAACCACATTGGTATGGCTCCGATTCCGGCCCCGACGACCCCCTTGGGACCGCGCGGGCGTCGCGAGACAGGTGCTTCATCCTGTGACATTACCGTTTCATTGAGCATGCAAAAGATAATGAGAAAAACCAGAGCAATTGGTTTCATGGTGACCGCCGTTTACATGGGTAAAACATTCGTTTCCGTTGCGATGAAGAGGACGAGGCGCACGAGGAGGTTGGCGTAGATGCCCGCCACCACGTCGTCGAGCATGATGCCGAGTCCGCCGCGTCTTCGGTCAAAATAGTTGGCCGGGGCGACCTTGGCAATGTCAAAAAATCTGAAGGCGAAGAATCCCAGGACGACGGGAAGCAATTCGCGGGGCAGTCCGAGCAACGCGATCCACATTCCGATGAATTCATCGATGACCACGATGGAAGGATCCGCGCCGTGTTCTTTCTCCAGGCGTTCCGCTGCGATCGTGCCGGGAATGAACGCGAGCACACAAACGGCAAGGAGCACGTACCACGTGTTCATGCCGGGAATGAACCAATATATCAGGACGGCGATGAGGGAGCCGAACGTGCCCGAAGCGACGGGGAAGTAGCCAGAGAAGAAGCCTGTACCGAGCGCTTTCAGCAGGAATGGCGTCTTCCGCGCCTGTTCGTCGCGGGAAACGGTGTCACTCAAGTGATTGCTCTCCGGTTTTCAGGAAAAGAACACCGCGGTTTTCGAACAGGTATTGGATCGCGCTCAGCACGGTAAGGATGGTGACGATCAGCATCAATGCGTACACGAGATCCGGTGAAAGAAGCGTCGGAATCAAACTACCGACTTGCCGGTGGATCCATCCGACATCTTTCAGCACGTACACGAGCAAAATGTAGTACAGAACCGTCATTTGTACGAACGTCTTGGCCTGGGCGAATTTTGAAGTGTTGAAGGTCAGGTCCTTGATTTCGGAATAGATGCGTACGCCGGTCATACCCAAGTCCCGGAGAACGATAACAACGACCATCCACCAGGGAGTCAACCCGAGAAAGCCGAAGGCGATGAACGCCGACGACGTCAGTATCTTATCCGCGAGAGGATCGAGGAATTTCCCCGTACGGGTGACGCTGTTGCTGCTTCGGGCGATCTGGCCGTCGTACCAGTCGGTAATGGCCGCCAGGAAAAACACCGCAAGGGACCATTGACGGGTCACCGGGTCCGGAGAAATAAGGCACACGTAGAACACCGGCGTCAGCAGGATGCGAAGCATGCTCAGTTGATTCGGGATTGATGTCATGAGCGGCCGATGTGACGGTGTGGAAATGAGCGGGTTTTGAGCGTTTCGCGTTCCATTGTTGAAGATACACAGCCCCGGTTAAAAACCATACAAGGCGCGCCTTAAAAATCTTTCCTGTTGAAAATGTATTGCGTAAGTCCGTACAGGACGCCCGCGAAAGCGGCGCTGGACCAGACCGGCATCCAGTTGATTTCACTGTGGAGAATCACGTTGTTCATAAGCGAACTGATATCGTCCGGTTTGGGGAGGAGGTAATACAGTACGTCAACAAAACCGCGATACGTTTCGGAAGAACTGATGGCGTAAAGAAAAACTTCCCGCTTCGCGAGAAGGGGTGCGAGAATGATGAGAAAACCGTACGTGAGAATGATGCCGAGGGCCGAACTGCGCGTGGTTACGCCAATGAAGAGAAGGAATACGTAGAGAACGACGAAAGCGAACGTTATCGGAAAGATGGTCAGGAGGAAACCGCTGTCCCAGTAACCGGTGCGGAATGAAATGATGAGCCACATCCCGATGATATAATAGGCGACGTTGAAGAAAACGATAAGCGTTCCGCCAATGAGTTTTCCCGCGAGGATGGTCGAGCGCGACACGGGCTTTGAGAGGAGCAGGTCGATGGCGCCTTTTTCCAAGGTGTTCGGCATGATGCTGGCCGTGGCGAAAATGGACAGGAATATCGCCGCCATGTACAGGAGGTTGGCAATCATGACTTCCATGGTACGGACCAGCGTCTCCAGCGGAGAAGCGCCGTTCGAGAACTGCTCCATGCCCTGGAGCTTTACGTTGATGTCGAAATCGCTGAAGAGAGCGATGAGCAACATGATAAGCAGTATCACGTTCGAGATAGCGAAGAACCCGATCATCGTTTTCTTGGCGATGGATTCACGAATGGTGTCTTCTATGATGGCAAGAAGCTTCACCGGTCCTCGTCCTGTATTACCTTGATGAAAAAATCCTCGAGGGAATGCTTCTTCTGCTGCATGCTTTCGATGAGCAATCCCCGTGACCGGAGCAAGTCGCTGACGTGGTTTGCTTCCTGTAAATCCGGTACGATGATGGTAATTCTTTCTTTTTCAACATGGAAATGAATGCTTCGCGCTTCTAAATCCATCTGTACGGAATGCACGTCGCCGTGAGCGGTGATTTCCCATTGATCCCCGTCCTTTGTCAAAGACTCCACCGTCCCTTCCCTGATGAGTTTTCCCTTGTGAAGGATAGCTACCCGGTCCGAGATCATCTCCACTTCGGACAGGAGGTGCGAGTTTATGAAGACCGTTGTTCCCCTGTCGCGGAGATGTTTGATCAGTTCACGGATTTCTTTTCTTCCCAGCGGATCGACGCCATCCGTCGGTTCATCGAGAAAGATCACCTCCGGCTGATTGAGCAAGGCCTGGGCCAGTCCGATTCGCTGCATCATTCCCTTGGAGTACTTCCGGAATTTCACTTTTCGCCATTGCTCCATGCCAACTTGTTTCAGTACTTCGTCAATACGCCTGTCGAGCAAGCGCGATTCCAACCCGGTCAGCTTTCCAAAGAAACGCAGTATCTGTTCGCCGTTCAGGTAAGGGGGGTAACGGTGGTTTTCCGGTAAGTACCCGATCCTCGCTTTCACATCCGTGGAGCCAAGGGGTTCGCCGAGCACGGTCCCCGACCCGGACGTCGGAAATGCGATACCCAGCAAGAGTTTGATAAAGGTCGTTTTCCCGGACCCGTTCGGTCCGAGCAACCCGAAGATCTCACCCGCCTGCACTTGCAGGGAAACATTATCGAGCGCCCGCACCGCATGGCGGGACTTCGGCGAATATGTCTTGGAGAGCGAAGATGCTATTATGACCGGCATACTGTGCAAAAGATAGCGAAAACGGAAGCGTGGGAAAATGCATACCGGGAATATTTTCTCCCTAATTCACGTGTCGTTCCGGGAAGTGAACCGTTCCACTGGTTGAACGATGGAAGGCGATTTCTTACTTTCAAGTGTGCGGAAAGAATGTCCATTTCACGATGAGGGTGATTATGCGCTACAGAGTACGATACCGCTTGCTTGCGTCCGGTCTGTGTCTCTTTCTGTCGGTATCCCTGTCCGCCTTGGGACAGGATATTAATTTCGGTGACGTTCAGCTCGGTTCATATAAAGATTCCACGGCGACGGTTCAAAACCCCTTGCCTGTTCCAGTAACCGTTACGGCATCGTACATGAAGAACAATCCGAGCGATTTCTCCATCATAGCCGGAGCTGCCCCCTTCACAATACCCGCCGGGGGCACGCATTACATCGGCTTGCGCTTTAAACCGACCGCTCTCGGCATACGTACTGACTCCCTGGTACTGGAGGGGCCTTACCCGGGGAGTCCGTTTTACGTCTGGTTGCAGGGGCGGGGTGTTCCCGTCCCGGTGGAACTCGCCGCGTTCACGGCGACCCGAACTGACGACGGCGTCGTTTTACGATGGACAACGGCTACGGAAACCAACAACTACGGCTTTGAAATACAACGAAGTCCGTCAGAAAGCGCGGGGTTTCAAACCATCGGCTTTCTGCCGGGAAAGGGCACCAGTGTTGATGAGCAATACTACGTTTTCTTTGACCGGGGGTTAGCGAATATTCCTCCTGCAACCAGGACTCTCACCTATCGCATCAAACAAGTGGACTTTGACGGGACGGCGACTTTTTTCTACGCTCCACCGATTCGGCTGGATGAAATGAAAGTCGAGCCGGAAGAGTTCGAAGTATACGTTTTTCCGAATCCGTTTCGTTCGTCGCCGACACTGATGCTCCGAAATGCAGGAGCTGTTTCGCAACCGATCCGTGTCCGCATTTTCGATGCGATGGGAAGGACAACCGCCGATCTCCAGGTAAAGATCGCAGATCGAAAAGTTCGATCCTCGAGCGTGCCTCTAGACAGGGATTTGTTCCCTTGCGCGGGGACATACTTTATCAGCGTTACGAGCGTTACCGGTACGAAGCTGGTGCGGGTACACCGCTTGAACCGGTAGCAATACTCCCGACGATTTTCCCCCTCAGGGTGCGATACCGATAATCTCCCGCCAGACGGTTCACGTTCGTGTATCGTACTGGTTCGTGGCGAAAGTACGTCAGGCGCCTTGCCTGGCGAAGACTTTTCTGGTACCTTTTGCAATCAAAAACCGCGTGCGATCAGACATGGCAAACGACATATCCATCACCAGAACTAAACTCGATAATTTTATCTCCCGCCTGCGCGAGGGGATCGAATTCGTCGAGCAGCGAGTAGTCAATCGAGAACCCGTCGTCGAACAAATCTTTGCTGCTTTATTGACGCGCGAACACGCGTTGATACAAAGCCGGACCGGCGCGGGGAAATCCCTGCTTGCGGAGCAAATATTCCTCATGTTTGAAGGTGCCAGGCTTTTCACGGTGCAGGCCAGCAAGGATCAACAACCAGATACCTATTTTGGTGGTCTGGACATCGAGGAATTAAAAAAAGGTAGACTGATCCACAATACGGAGGGTTCACTGGTTGAAAGTGAGTTCGGATTTATTGACGAGATTTTTGATGCCAACGACTATACTTTGCGCTCGCTGCTGTCGTGCTTGAACGAACGCGCCCTGCGCCGTGGCGTTCAGTACGTGAAAGCACGCATCCATACGGTTATAGCGGCGACGAATTACCTGAGGATCAGCGAAATAACCGAGGCGCTCCTTGACCGGTTTCTCTACAAGTCATTGGTTATTCCGGACAAGGAACCGTACGTACAATACCAGATATCGCGGAGGTACCTCGTACACGGTGGAAGCCCGGTTGAACCGCCGTTCAAGATTCCGTACTCCGAACTTTACTTGGCATCGGAAAAAATCAAGGGAAACATTCCCGGCCAGGAAATTTCCTTGCCCACGGATGTCATGTATTTTGCCAACCTTGTGGTGCGGTACTATGAGTCACTGCGGAACCGGCGGTTGAAAGAGCATCCCGAGGAATATCCGCACCTGAAGGACTTCTACATTTCTCCACGTACCCAGGCCAAGGCGATCGACTTGTTGTCGGCCATCGCGTTCCTGCAGAACCGCGACGAAGTGACGCGCGAAGACGTGGAAAAGCTCTATTTCCTCTTTACGACGATCGGGATCGAGGAAGAAAAAAATCTTTTCGAGAAGGCATACCAGACGGTTCTTCACCAGTACAACACACGCGCGGGGTTTACCAACCTCAAGGCCCTGCTCGAGTTGGATGATCTCCTGGATCGCTTACGGCTGAATCCGGAATTGTTGAAGAGACCCATCACCGAGCTGGAGCACTCACCGTTGAAAAAAACGCTGCTGGACTGGGCCAAGGAAAAGCTGGGCCTCGTCGACCCGGGAGTGGAACACAACCGCAGGCTGTTGGAATCTTTCTCGGAATCCATCACCCCGATGAACGAAGAAACGCATGAGCTGAAGCAGCACATTCGGAAGAGTATCAACCAGTTGTTCCAATCCAAGGAGCACATCTGGGGACAATGACATGTCAACCTACGGAGGTTTTTTCGAGGTCATGGAGGAACTGGGGCTCTTTGGATCCATCTACGAGCACCTGCCTCCTGATTTCACCGCCGTCTTTGAAATCGCCCGTATTCTTGAGAACGCTGAACATCCGCTGACGCAACAGCTCGCACCCGTGCTGTCGCTGTCCCGTGTTACCCTGCCCACGGACCGGGAAGAGCGGGAGCTTTCCCCGAAAGAAATCGTCCTTCCCATTGAAGAAGAGCAGCAAGCGCAGCTTATCCGGCACGTCCGCGACATCACCCGGATTTACCCGCATCAACACCTGCTTCCGGACGAAGTCTTTTATCGTCGCCTGGCCGAGCGCACCCTCTGGATGCCGTCTTCCGTGAAACCTCGCATATACCCGGTGGAACCAGAATCGGAAGGGTTTCATCCCGACAGCAGGAAACAAAAGGTGTACATTCTGCTCGATACGTCGAGCTCCATGCGGGTGAAAAACAGGATTCACCTCGCCAAGGCCGTTACCTTCTATTTCCTGAAACACAACCTCCGCGAGTTGGGGCAAATAAGCCTGAGGACATTCGACGTTGATGTCGGCGAGTTGCACGAGGCCGTTGATCAACGATCATACGAAACTCTCATGACCACCATCATGCAGATATCGACGCTGGGGCAGGGAACAGCCATGTCCAGAGCCATTTACACGGCGATCGATGACTTGAGAGCCCTGCCGAACTTGAGCGGCGCAGAACTCCTGATTATCACCGATGGAGCGTGCACGCTGGATCGGGAAAAAATTCGCGAAGCCTGCGGCGATGACATCGTCATCAATACATTGAAAATCGGACACATGAGCATCTATCCCGGGCGCACGTATGCCGAGGATTTCCTTGAAAAAGGCGACACGCTCGAGCACCGGACCTTGCGGAAATTGCGCCAGAAAAAGAAGCAGTTGGAACGCGAAATCAGCGTTACCGCGGGAGAAACCTCGCGAGCGCGAAAACAGTACGCGCTCGATTACGTGCAGGAAGAGATCGATGCTCTTTCCAAGAAGCTGCTGGAACGGTTGGGGGAAGTGTACGGCCATGAACTCGAGCAATTGTCAAAGGTGTTTATCGAAATCGACGATATCTCCGACGAGGAGATCTACACGCTCAGCCAGGAAGGATTGAACGATCTCAATAAATTGTTCGACGAGATTGTTTCTGTTGATGAACAGGGGATGGACGTGATGTCGCTGAAGAAGCTGGTGCTGTTGAGCGATCATATCGTCATGCTTCTGCGGCATGTCAAGGATCAATCACTCCGTATGCAGCTGAAAGAGCTGCAGACCGCTCTTCAGTTCTTCTTCAACAGCCAGGTCGGGGATCATCTCGAGGTTTTCACCTCCAAAGGTATTCGGATGACACGCGAGGAGCGGAGAGATCTGCGTTTCCTTCTCGAGCATACCCGTGACCATAGGGTTTCGCTGTGGCGAATCGTCCTCGGGTATGTAAGAAAAATATTCCAGCGTATTTTCCGGATACGTCCGCGTTACCATCGGCTTTGATTTTCGTTTCTATGGGAGAGCGAACAATTTTCGCCTCTGGTTTTCATCGTGATTTTTCTTTGAAATAAAAAGAAAATTACATAAATTACTAGACTATGATGTGAACGCCATGAGATTATGAGAATAACAAAGACGTTTACAAAATGATGACCGCACAAAAACAGCAGACGACGTGGCACAGTGTCAGCGAGACACTGCGGGACGCCATGCCCTATCTTCACATGGGGTGGCAGTTTCTCGCCACGATTCTGCTGTTCGTTGCTATGGGCTGGGCTATCGATGCGTGGTTGGGGACGTCTCCCTGGCTGTTGATTGTCTTCTCAATGCTCGGTTCGGCTGCCGCCCTGTACTACATGATTCAAGCGTCAAATCAAATGGCGAGATCGGAAAAAAAACGAAAATCAAAATCTTCAGGGAATGATCACTGATGCATCGCGAAGTACTCGAGTTTAAAACAACCTTTATCCGGCGGATCTTGAAACTACCGCCGCATTTCGGGCTGCTGGTTGTTGCAGGCAGCTTGATAGCACTCCTCCCGCTCACCCGTGCGTACGATCCCCAAATCACCCCTTCAATTCTTGTCGGTTGTATATTAAGCCTGATAAATGCATTTTTGGGCTATATGTTTCTGGAGCGCACGTTCCAGTTCAGTAATCATCAATTTTTTATAGTATCGTTCGCCGGGTTGGTTATTCGATTTTTTCTCATGCTGGTCTCCATCGGGGTGATTCTCGCCTCGGCCAAGTATCACAGCGGAGCGTTCGTGTTCTCGCTGTTTGCTTTTTACACGATCTTCATGTCCGCGGAGATATTCAGCATCAACAAGAAGCTTGATCAACTTCTCGCGTTGAGAAAACAAGCTCGTTTACGAAAATAAGCAGACTATTTTGTTCATGGCTTATCCAGGGGCGCGCGCCAGTAAGTACGTAATCTTGTTTACCCTGGCATTGGGGTTGACCATCCTGTTCCAGCCTTCCGTGTCCGCGGGAACGGAAGCTGTTTCCGGTTCACACCAGTCCCGGGCTCCCGGTGAAGAGCACGCTGAAGGTGCGTCGGAAGCGATGAAGGAAGTCCTCGAACACGAGGTCGTCAATACGCCGTACATCCACGTGGCCCCTCTTCCGAAGATTCCCCTGCCGCAATTCGCTCCCGTTACTATCGCGGGGATCGAGATCGACTTTTCCATTACCCGTCACCTGGTGTATCTCTGGATCGCTTCGCTTCTCACCGTCTTGTTGATGTGGGTTGCCGCGAGACAGAATAAGAAGCGGAAAGTCCCCAGGGGATGGGGTAATCTCGT
This sequence comes from Chlorobiota bacterium, assembly GCA_013152135.1. Taxonomy (GTDB): domain Bacteria; phylum Bacteroidota; class Ignavibacteria; order SZUA-365; family JAADGX01; genus JAADGX01. The sequence goes on along the minus strand of JAADGX010000170.1, from coordinate 1,681 downwards.
CGAGTCCGTCGTTCAGTTTATCCGCGATGAAATCGCCCAGCCGATTCTGGGAGAGAGGTACCTGAAGTACATGCCGATACTGTTGTCCTTCTTCTTTCTCATATCGTTCATGAACTTGCTGGGCCTGGTGCCGTTTGGCGCCCTGGCGACGGCGAACGTGAGCGTTACCGGAGGATTGACGGTCGTCTCGTTCTTTGTGACCCAGATAGCAGGCATACGCGCGCACGGTCCTTTCGGATATTTGTTTGGCCTTGTTCCCAAGGGTATTCCCGCTGTCCTTTGGCCTCTCATGTTTGTCATCGAGTTGATCGGCGTCGTCACCAAGTTCTTTGCGCTCTGCATTCGTCTGTTTGCGAATATGCTTTCGGGTGGTCTGGTCATCGGCGCGTTCTACGGTTTGATTTTCGGATTGCATTCGTTGGCGGTGGCGCCGTTATCGCTGGCATTCTTGTTGTTCATGATGCTGTTGAAGCTGTTTATTTCCCTGCTTCAGGCATACATTTTCACCATTTTGACCGCGTTCTTTGTCGCGATCGCGGTCTCGCACCATTAAGAAGAAAACGTTCGAATTCGAAGAAAATGAAATATTTATCATCACATCAAACGTATCAGGAGGTTTCTACATGGAAGCGAACTTAGCATATCTTGCCGCCGGCTTCGGCGCTGCTATTGCTGTTGTCGGTGCTGGAATCGGTATAGGAAAACTCGCCGCGGCAGCCATGGATGCCATCGGACGTCAGCCGGAAGCTGCCGGGGAGATCAGGGGCGCCATGCTTATCACCGCCGCCATGATCGAGGGCGTCGCGCTGTTTGCCGTGGTCGTGGGCCTTTTACTGGCTCTGAAGTAAGAATACTTGATTGGACGGGTTCCCGAAAATTCTCGATGGCCTGCATCCAACGTGCTTGTATGTCTCTCATGTAAGGATTCATTATGGATACCCTGCTTAATGTAAATACCGGTCTCCTCATTTGGACGATCGTTACGTTTCTCCTCGTTTTGTACATCTTGTCGAAGATTGCGTGGAAGCCCTTACTGTCCGGCCTGGAGGGAAGGGAACAGAGGATACGGGAGGAGGTGGAACGAGCGGAGAATGCAAGGAGGGAAGCCGAGAAGCTCCTGGCCAAGCACAAGGAAAACCTGGCCAACGCCGAACGGGAAGCCCGGCACATTATCGACGAGGGACGGAAAACCGCGGAAAAGATCAAGGACGATATCATTCGGGAAGCACGGGAAGATGCGCAAAGATTGGTGCGTCAGGCACAGGATGATATCCGACGCGAGAAAAGCACTGCTCTTAACGAACTCCGCGCCGAAATCGCCGATCTGGCGGTCAGGGCCGCGGAAAAAGTGATCAATGCTTCGCTCGACGATGAGAAACACAGAAAGCTGGTGAATGATTTTATCGACCAGCTTCCAAGGAATTGACAGGAATTTAACCAGCATGACTTCTCGCCTTGCCCGTCGATATGCGTCCGCGCTCTATGCTTCCGCTCGAGAAGCCGGTGCTCTGGATGTTTTCCTGTCCGATCTTCAATCCTTGCAATCGATGCTTGCACGGTCTCACGAACTTATGCTCTTCTTTCTCAGTCCGGTTATCTCTCGCGAAAAGAAAAAGAGCACGATCGCGGCGTTGTTTGATACAGTCCTCTCTGCTTTTACCGTTAAAGCTTTATCCTATCT
>JAADGX010000047.1 GCA_013152135.1 Chlorobiota bacterium | reverse complement strand
GTAATGACCGAATAACTGTTTTCGTGACGAAAGATGATTTCGAGTTCTTCTCCTTCCCGAAGAGTGCGCCGTTCTCTTTGTGACGGTATTCCTGTACCGGTTTCCTCAACTTCACCAACCTGTTTTCGCGATGTTTTTATTTGACTCTTGTCACTCACGGTGCGTGTCATCTTTTGCAACGCCAAACCGTGTAACTCACAGAGCAAGTGTTCCTTCCACGGCGTCCATACTTTTGGGTTTACCGCACACAGGTCCGCATACGTCATAAGGATTAACCGGTCGAGCCGCTCCGGTGTTTTCACTGTTTCGACGAATCGGTTCACTGTTCCCTCGTCATGAATGTCTCTCCTAAACGCAACTTGTTCCATGAGAAGATGGTGTCGTACAATAAAAGCTGTTTCATCCACGTATTGCTCGAGTCCCATTTTTGGTAAAACACAACGTACTATTTTCGCTCCCTTCTTCTCATGGTCAGCGATGGAAACGGGTTTTGCTATGTCGTGAAAGAATATTCCCAGCTTTATTGCTGTCTTGTCTTCCTGTTGCCGGTAAATGTCCGCAATGTAGCCTTCTTCTTCTCCAAGATTCTCGCAGGCTTTCAGGGCAAGGAGCGTGTGTTCATCCGCCGTGTAATAATGATAGATGTTGTGTTGAAAGAATGAAACCAATTGTCCGAATTCCGGTATCCACGAACCCAGGATGTTTTTGTTGTTCAAGTGTATGAGTCTGTCCGCGACCGGTTCTTGCAGGGTGAACAGCTTTCGAAGAAACGCGCTCGAATGCCTATCCGGTCGGATTTTTCTCTGCGTCATCTCCATGTCGATCTTTCGCGTAACATCTTCACCTATGACGCCAGGATGTCCGTGTGCAAAGTCGAACACTTCCGCAATAAATCTGTTGTCAACCTTCAAGCTGGAATCCGCGACACGAAGAACGCCGTTTTCTTCCCTGAGACCGTGTATGGATACAATCATCGGTATTCCCGGCGACACCGGTGGAAACAGTTTTTCCAACGTGAGGTGAACCTCACGTGCGTTTCTCAGGTATTCCTGCATGAAGGTTTCCACCGCTTCCTTTGTTATTTCCGATCCATACCCGAGCTTGACGGCTACTTGCTGTTGCAAATCATAATCGAGATAGTCTTGAAGCGTTCCCGTCAATTCGTGCATTGTAAAGCGAACCCGAAGATAGAATTCTCGCGCCCGGTTAATTATCTGTTGACGTCGTTCATGAAGAGGTGATCTTTTCAATACCGTTGAAAACCTGGGCGTAAAGTCAGGACACGACTGGACAATCTCTTGGTATGCGTCAAGCAACGTGAACCAGAAAATCGTGTGGATGTCGCGAAGACCTCCCGCGCTGTTTTTAATATTTGGCTCCAGCAACCGAACGGACTTGCCGTAGCGTTTATGACGCGTTTCTATTGATTGGCGAAGTTTCTCGCGCCACAACGAGCGAGGTAGTTCTCGTATCTGGCGGGAAAGCGCTTTTCGCAACCGGTACCAGGGTTGCATGGTTCCACCCAATGGACGCGCTTCTATGATGCCTATCCATGAACGAAAATCCTCGTACAGCATGTGGAGGCATTCCTCTTCTGATCTGACCACGGCACAAATACTGGCGTGGTGATCCATCAGGTGATGAAGCCAACGGGAAATTTCCTCCGCATCCTCTTGCTTCTCCGTGACAACAAGTATGTCCCAATCCGATTTTTCCGTCAGTTCGTACCTGGCAAGGCTTCCCAGTGCGAGAACACACCAATCAACTTCTTCAGGAACTGTGTTTTTTATAAAGACTCCCGCTTTTCGCGACGTTTCGATCCAGGGAGACGATATTCTTGGTAGCTTTTCCACGATCAATAATAATAAAAATAAAAGGATATACCTGTAGTAAAAAGTCTATTATTATTATACAAACTGTTGATATGTTTATAAGCCATGGAACGGGCTTTTTTCTCTGAAAATCGTTTGTTGTGAAAATAAAGGGTGCTTAAAAAGTTGTTAATAACATGTTAATTACTTTTTGAAAGAAGAAGAAAAGAAGTGTTAAAACAAAAAGCCGTGAAGAAGCGGCCTTCTCCACGGCAGAAAACGGGAAAAAGAGGGAATATCTCACATCATGTGGATAAGTACAGAAGTTTCTTTTCAATTTGCTTGATCCTGTTGAAAAGAGCCGGATTTTGTGCGAGATCGTGTTCAATCGCCTGAACGGCGTGAATAACCGTACTGTGATCGCGGCCGCCGAAATACAAGCCAATTGTCTTCAGGGAAGAATCCGTGTGCTTCTTGGCCAGGTACATCGCAACCTGGCGAGCGTGGACAATTTCCTGCTTGCGCGTTTTTGCACGCAACAGATCCTCGGAGATAGAAAAGTGTTCAGCAACGATTGTTTGTATTTGACCAACGGTCACCGGCTTTTTCACCATGTTTATTACTTTTTGCAAGACATGTTCGGCTGTGCTGATGTTCAGGGGACATCCCTCGAACGTGTGCCTGGCGACAAGCGTGATGTAACAGCCCTCCAGTTCGCGAATATTGGATTTGACGTTTGTTGCAATGTATTCGATGGTCTCCAGAGGTATTTCGATGTTGTCATCTTGCGCACGCCTTTGGAGAATGGCTATGCGTGTTTCAAGATCAGGAGGCTGGATATCAACCGTAAGACCCCACTGAAAACGGGACAGTAGGCGTTCGTCAAGTCCGCTTATTTCCTTTGGTGGTCGGTCGGAGGAAAGAACAATCTGTTTTTTGAGTTGGTGAAGCGTGTTGAATGTGTGGAAGAAATTATCCTGTGTTCGTTCTTTACCGGAGAAAAACTGTATATCGTCCACGATGAGAATATCCATGGAGCGATAGTAGTTTGAAAAATCCGCCGTTTTGTTTTTCTCGATGGCTTCGACGAACTCGATGGTAAAGCGTTCGCTCGAAACGTAGGCAACTCGACCCGCCGTTTTGTTTTCTAGTGCGAAATTGCCGATGGCTTGTATGAGGTGTGTTTTGCCAAGTCCAACGCCGCCATATATAACGAGGGGGTTGAAGGCCGTTGTGCTGGGGTTGTTTGCCACGTTGAGTGCCGCTGCCCGTGCGAATTGATTACCGTCGCCGCGGATGAAGTTGTCAAACGTGTACCGGGAGTTCAGGTTTGCTTGTACGGGGAATGAATTTCCATTGTTGACCGGCGCCAAGGTGCCGGATCGTATGGAGATGTTGACGTTGTGCGTCTTTTCCGGTGACAGGACGTCGCTGGGAGTTGCTTCTGAAACAATCACGTTTTTTCCGGAATGTGTCAATTCAAGTTGCTGCCCCTGGGTGGATTCCGGCGCAACGATGGAATAACTTAGTTTTGCTCCCGGTCCGATGAAGCGCGCGAGCGCGGATTGTATATACGGGAGGTAGCGTTCCTCTATCCATTCGTAGAAAAACGAGCTTGGAACCTGGACCGTCAATACGTTCTTTTCCAGGCTCAGAGGCTTTATGGGTTCAAACCATGTTTTGAACGTTAATGGTCGGACGTTTTGCTTGATGAAATCCAGACAGGAATTCCATACTTCGGTGGGAGAAACAAGTTGGTTTTCCCGGGGATTGATTGAGGGCTCGAGTACGTTATCCACAGCCAATTGTCTTGATAGTAGGTTTAGTGGTTAAAAAAACTTGCCGGTGTCTTGTTTGTTCACACAAGTTATCCACACAGGGACAAACCCGATAATCCCATAAAAAACAAAGGGTTATGGAGAATTATTGAAAAAAAACAACTTGCCAATGGTATTAAGGGTTGGGGCTGTAATGTGGTCGGCAGACATTCTTTACTATGCGAAACAGGTTTTCCACAACTTATCAACGCACCCTCTATGGGTTTGGATGCCTGTGATAATATGAACCACCAACGTGAAATTCAATTGGTAATATTACCCACCCTGAGTTCGGTGGTGTCAATCAATGAAAACGCGCAAGAAAGGTAAGATTTTTTAATATTTTTGTTTGAAAAAGTGACGTGTTTCTAACTCTCTGTTACTCTTTTCACCGACTTCGAAAACAGATCGGTGGTTTATAGCACTCTGGATGGAATAAAGGGAGGTATTGAAAGAAGAAGAGGGGGAATCCGTTTCAGGTCATCCACATCTGGCGGTCAAGACTCCTGTACTGGATCGCCTCTGAGACGTGCTCCGGCCGTATCTCTTCGCTTCCGGCGAGATCGGCAATCGTTCTCCCGACCTTCAGAATGCGGTCGTATGCACGGGCGCTCAGGCCGAGGCGTGTAATTGCCATCTTCATCAGCTCCTGGCTCGCCTCGTCAATGTGGCAATAGCGCCGGATATCCTTGCTTTGCATGTCGGCGTTGGAATAGAGGCCCTTCGAATCCTTGAATCGCTGGAGTTGAATTTCCCGCGCGCGCACAACGCGATCCCGTATGACCTCAGAGCGCTCCCCCTGGCGGGAGCTGGACAATTCCTGGTACTTGACCTGGGGCGTTTCCACGTGAATGTCAATCCTGTCCAGCAACGGACCCGAAATCTTCGCCATGTAACGCTGAATCTGGATCGGCGTGCACGTGCACTGCTGGTGCGGGTTGCCGTAGTTGCCGCAGGGACAGGGATTCATTGCGGCGACAAGCATGAAGTTCGCCGGGTACTCGATCGTCATCTTGGAACGGGCGATTGTAACGCGTCCGTCCTCCAAGGGCTGTCGCAATACCTCGAGAACGTTCCGCGCGAACTCGGGCAGCTCATCGAGAAACAGCACGCCGTTGTGAGCGAGGCTTATTTCTCCCGGTCTCGCCATCCCGATGCCGCCTCCGACCAGTGCCGCGTCAGAAATGGAATGGTGCGGGGAACGGAACGGCCGCACGGAAATAAGCGCGGCACCCTCGGGCATTGTTCCGGCGATAGAGTGAATCTTCGTGGTTTCCAGCGCTTCGTCAAATGTCATCGGTGGGAGTATCGTCGGAAGGCGTTTTGCCATCATGGTTTTTCCCGAGCCCGGTGGGCCGATCATGATGATATTGTGACTTCCCGCCGCGGCGACTTCGAGCGCGCGCTTGACGCTTTCCTGTCCCTTGACGTCGGAGAAATCCAGAGGGTAGTTCTTCACACCCTCGGAAAAGACAGCGTCTATATCGACGAGGTACGCGGGAAGGTGAGGGTGCTCTCCGTTGAGAAAGTCAACGCACTCGCTCAATGTCGAGCAGGGAAAAACATCGATGCCCTTCACCATGGCGGCTTCGCGGGCGTTTTCCGTTGGGACGATGACTGCACTGAAGCCGCTTTTTTTCGCTTCAAGCGTTATGGGAAGCACGCCGTGGACAGGTCGCAGGGAACCGTCCAGCGCCAATTCGCCGATCATGAGGTAGGACGAAAGGTGATCGTTCCTGATCTCAGTTATTGCGGAGAGAATGCCGATGGCAAGCGGAAGATCGAACGCCGATCCTTCTTTCCGTATGTCGGCCGGTGCAAGGTTGACGATGATGCGCTTGATGGGAAAGGGAAAACCAGAATTCTTGATTGCAGCCGTTACACGCTCGCGGCTTTCCTTCACGGCATTATCCGGGAGCCCAACCACAACGAAACCCGGAACGACGTCCTCAATGTGTGTTTCAACGGTGACCGCGTAGGCGTCTATCCCATACGTCGAGCCGCTGAATACCCGGGAAAGCATACCATCCTTCGAAACTTGATCAAACGTGTTTCCGGTACGTTACAAAAGCCAGGTGTTTTTTGCAACGTGTGACCGCGGGATCGCTAATGTTTTAAAATCATCATTCTCCGCGTCGCCTGACGACTCGTACGCAGCGAGTAGAAGTAAACGCCGTTCGGCAGATTTGTCATGTCCACGCTTACTCGGTGTCTTCCCGGATCCACGTTGCGACGATTGAATACCCGAAGAACCTCCCGGCCGAGGGTGTTGTAAATGGAAAGAGCCACGGCATCCTGATATGGGATGCTGAACCGGATGGTCGTCCTGTTTTTGACAGGATTCGGAAAATTCTGATCGAGAATGAAACGTTCTGATGAAGGTAGTCCTGACTCACCCGTTTGCGGAATATGAATCTTCCATGCGTGTACGATGCTTCTGTCCTCGTCGACAAAAGGCTCGAACATGTAGAGGATGTTTCTTTCGCGATCGTAGGAGAGTGCGCCCGTGTGATATTTCTGCTGGCTCGAGTCGATATGATAGAGATATGGATCGATGTTCATGACGGCATAGGGCTGAGGTTCGTATGGTTTCATTCGTCCCTCGGCGACCTTGACGAGGTCTGCGGGATCGTAGAAAATGAACCGGCCCTGGAATGCACTGCTCCACCAGCCGCGGTTTGGGCATTCGAGGCAAGGACCGTTTTCGTTACCGTACCAGGCGCTGTCTCCAATGCCTTTTGTACCCGCGAAGATGATCGCGGAGCTGCCTGCGGCTGTCAACCAGGCGCCTCCTGTCCATTCGTCGGAGTGGTGGTAATCGTCCATCTTGTAATCCGTCGTGTCTTCATAGAACGAGGTTGAGTACTGGAGAAGCTGGATGTTCGCGAGTCGTGCGTTCGGAGGAGGGGGATTTCCGTCGCTCCATGGAGCGATGGCATAGAGCGCGGGTCCCTGTCCTGACCACCCGCCGTCCCTGTACCGGCCGGTTGCCAAACGCATGCCCTGTACGTGTCGTGATGCCCAATCAGCAGGTATTTCGAACATGTAATCGTTGACGCTGTACAGTGACCTGCTGCCCACCCACCAGGCGCCACGGCAATTGGAAAGATCGGTTTCGCACCACATGTGGGAAGCGACGTTTTGCTCGTCCTCCTGGAAGTGCGCTCCCCAGGCGAAGTACAACTTGCCGGTGGTTTGTGCACCCTGGGCGGGAAGGTATTCCATCCCGACCCGGACAATTTCTTGCAAGACGTTCAGCGACCCGATGCCCGACCTGACGTCGGTGAACTCGCGCAAGGTCCTGGCCGTCGGGAGGTCGTTGATGTTCTTCGTGGGCGAGATGACGGGGCGCGGGATACTGATTTCAGAAACCTGCATGTGCCACGCATGTCCGATGCCGAAGATGGAACCTGGAAAGCCGTCATTGGGACCGTTTGGGTCGCCGTAAGGATAGTACGTCATGGCGTGACCGCTGTATTCCCAGTTCGAACCGCCTGAGCCTGCAGGCAGACGAAACGCTCCGAGGTACTCAATGTGTCGTGGAAGGATTCTCTGGCCCCAGGAGACGTAGGGAAACAAGAAAAACGAAAGAATTACGAGTGTAAGTGCTTGTGCCATCCTAACCTCAGGTATATGTTCTCAATTCAGTGTAAATACGTCTTTATTGAATCAGGCACTTCCCTGTAGCAATTTCTCTGACCTTGATTCTCTTGCCAAGATAGAAGTGTAAGACTGTCATATGTGTGTATTTCGAAACTCTGAGAACAGAGTCTGATGCACAATTTCGTTTGGTTGGAAAACTCGTAATTTTCATCGTCAAGAACAAAGTGTTATTCGCGGCAATTTGAAATTCTTTGCCTTTCATGGACTCCACCCCGTTGTATGGATGAGGGAGATTCCGTTTCTTGGTGAAAAGGATGCCTGTGAACAAGACGTGGAAAGCTCATGAAAGCAATGGTTATTGATCAGGTCACGGATGTTGATCGCAATCATCCTCCCCTGGTGGAAAAACTTCTGCCGAATCCCCTTCCTGGTGAGCACGAGATTCTGATTCGCGTGTCCACTTGTGGAGTCTGTCATACCGAACTTGACGAGATCGAAGGGAGAACACCGCCTCCCCGTCTGCCTGTTGTGCCGGGGCACCAGGTTGTGGGAACGGTCGCACAGGCGGGAGCCGGGGCCGAAAGGTTCAAACAAGGCGAACGGGTTGGTGTGGCGTGGATTTTTTCGTCCTGCGGCACGTGTGAGTACTGTCGCTCCGGCAACGAAAATCTCTGCCCGGAATTTCGCGCCACCGGTCGCGACGCCCACGGCGGTTACGCGGAGTACATGACGGTGAATGAAAACTTCGCCTTTCCCATCCCCGAAGTGTTCAGCGATTCGGAAGCGGCGCCCCTGTTGTGCGCGGGCGCCATCGGGTATCGCTCCCTGCGCCTGAGCAACATCGTCGACGGTCACCGCCTTGGTCTCACCGGCTTTGGCGCGTCGGCACATCTCGTTCTGAAGATGGTTCGACACAAGTACCCGTCAACGGACGTGTACGTTTTCGCTCGAAGCGAAGAAGAGCGCCGGTTTGCTCTGGAACTCGGAGCGGTATGGGCGGGCAACACTGATGACGAGGCGCCGGAAAAGCTGCACGCCATCATCGACACGACGCCGGTGTGGAAGCCGGTGGTGGAAGCGTTGAGAAATCTTGCTCCGGGTGGCAGACTGGTTATCAACGCCATCAGGAAGGAGTCAAAGGACAAGGATGAGCTCTTGAAGCTGGATTACCCCAAGCACCTGTGGATGGAAAAGGAGATAAAGAGCGTGGCAAACGTTGCACGCATCGATGTACAGGAATTCCTGCTACTGGCGGCCGAGATTCCCCTGAAGCCCGAGCTCCAGGAATACCCCTTTGAGCAAGCGAACCGGGCGCTGATCGAGCTGAAGGAGAGGAAAATCCGGGGAGCAAAAGTGCTGAGAGTTTCATAGCGTTCGCCAGAGACCGTGTTTTAATCCGGCGACAATCCACTACCATTTGCTGAGGGAAGGATACAATGTTTCAGCGCTTTCGTAGCTCGATATTCACGTTTCTCCTCTTCTCGTCAGGATTGTGCGGAATCTCCTACGAGATACTGTACGGGAGAATCCTGGGGAATATTATCGGGGACCAGTTTGCCGTAAGCGCGGCCATTCTCCTGACGTTCCTCCTGGGAATAGGGTTCGGGACCCTGTACGCACACAGGTTGTGGGCGCATCTGTGGTTGCTGGAAGCTGGAATAGGATTGTACGGAGCGCTCTTTGCCCTCGGCAGCGGCCTGATGGACAAGCTTTTGTATTCCAGCTTTCCCCTCGTGACGGGCGGCCTGACGACATCCATTCTTGTCTGCGTGGTTCTTCTTATCGTACCCGCATTTCTCATTGGCACAAGCCTTCCAATCTTTGCCGGTTACCTGAGCCGCATGAAAGACGGGCCCGTTTTTTCCAGGGCGTACGCGTTTTACAACTTTGGCGCCGCCTTTACCGCGTTGTTTATAGAGTTCTGGCTGGTGCGGTGGCTGGGTATACGGGATGCCACGCTGGTTATCGCGGTACTTAACGGGGTGGTAGCGTTTTCCCTGATCGCGGGATACAAGGACATACGCAGTATGAAACCGGAATCCCGGCTCGTTCGCGGCTGGAACTTCCCGTGGTTCGTACTGGCCGCCCTTGCTTTTGCGAGCGTAGGTTCGGCCATCTTTCAGCTCCTCATGGTGAAGGTGGCCGAGTGCATCATGGGACCGTTCCGCGAGACATTCGCGGTAATTCTTTTCCTGGTCCTCCTCGGCATCGCCCTGGGATCGCTGATGGTGAAGAAGTTCCGTGTATCGTTTCCAACATTGATGATTCTGAACCTCGCGGGTCTGGCCTGGTTACTTGGAGGATTCACGGCGGTCACGGAATTTTACGCGGCCAATTACCCGGCGGCCGTGGAAACATACACCGGCTCCGTGCTTTTGAAAACCCTGGCGCTGGCGATTTTGATGGGAGTTCCGGTTGTCACGTTCGGCGCAACTATCCCGGCCCTCTTGAAAGAGCAGGAGAACGTCGCGCGCGAATCCGGCCAGCTGCTCTTTGTTTCTTCCGTTGCCAATGCCTTCGGTTTTCTCATTCTCGCCTTCTATCTTCACGAGCGATTCGACTACGGTGTGCTGTTCCTTGTTATCGGGGGACTTTCGACCGCTGCGGTTTTGGTGCACCAGAAGAAGCTCAACCTACGGACCGGAGCGGTTGTGATACTGTTCCTGGCGGCAGTGGGATTCCAGGCGGGGTTATGGGATGAAGACCTGTTGTACATCGGTTATACGTCGTATCATTCCACCGAGGACCTTGAGGAAGGAAGTGAGAACCTTCGCTTTCCCGACAGGTTCAAGGGTCCGCAGGATATCTTCTCCATCACGTGGTTCAAAAACCGTCCGTACTTTTTCATCAACGGGTATATCAGTATTCCTCTTGATGCCTCAGCGGAAAAGATCGTCGGGGCGTTTTCATCCGTCTTTGCTCCACGGAACGACCGGGCGCTGGTGCTTGGGCTGGGCAGCGGAGCAACGGCCAACACGGTGGGATTGCTTTTCGATCATACCGACGGGGTGGAGATCAACGGCGTGGTCCTGGAAAATCTTTTTCGAATGAAGGAGTACAATTTCGATATCGAGAGCAATCCCAAGGTTTCTATCATCCACGACGACGCCATACACTTCGTCAAGGCAGGAACAGGGACGTACTCGCTTATCATCAACACCGTAACCACACCCCTGTATTTCAGCTCGTCAAAGCTGTACACGCGCGACTTCATCGAGGCGGTCAAGAAACGCCTCACGCCGGACGGTGTGTACATGACCTGGATCGACAGCCGTATCGGCGACCGCGGAGTGGACATTCTCTTAAAGACATTGGGCCAATCGTTTTCTCACTGTGTTATCGGAGCCGTGCGTTCGGCGTACTTCCTGCTTCTTTGTTCACAGGAACCAGTGCGCGCGCACCAGGCGGATATCGTGGCGGACAACCCGCTGCTGGGACCGTACTTCCTGGAGGAGTACGATATCAACCCCGAATGGATCGCCTACGGACTGCTCAACACGAATGCAACGAACCTTGTGGGAGATCGAGACGTTCCCGTAAATACGCTTGATTACCCGGCCTTGGAATTCGAGATGGCGCGGTTACGAAAACGCGGTTACCGTGAATTCCAATACAGGTTGCGGGACAGTATGCGCATCGCGCCGGTTCGCGCGGCCCTCTCGCCGATGGTGGATTGGAACCCCGTTCATCTCGTGCTTTACCTGGAAACGTTGCTGGAAGAGTCGCGATACGTCCGACGGTGGAAGGAGCTCGTTGCGCAACAGGATCCGGATTTCGAAAAACGGTATAATGAAGCAAGTATAGAATTGTCCCGTCAATACGCGGCGACGGTCAACACGGCCACGGCGTATCACCATCTCGGCTTTCTCTTGATGAAAGACGAGCAATACCCGGAAGCGATAGCAATGTACCGCCGGGCGTTGGAGCTTGATTCCACGCATGACAATACGCACTTCAATATTGGAGCGTGTTACGAGTACATGGAATTGTATCCAGAGGCTTTGGAGGAATATCGCCTTGAATTGACCGTTGATCCACGCGACAGCGACGTCTCGTACCGCGCAGGCAGGGTACTGGTCAAGATGAAGCAGTACAAAACCGCAGTTGATGAACTCACGAAAGCGCTCCGAGAAGACGAAAAAGCCGCCGTGTTCTATTACAGGGGTTTGGCGCTGGAAAAACTGGGAAGAAGAAAAGAAGCGCGCCGGGACTACCTCGATGCCCTCTCTCTCGATCCGGAGTACTTCCGGGCCCGGGAAGCGTTGGATCGACTCGCCGACGATTGAGGTTGTCTGCCGCACGGTGTTGAAGGAGTAACGCGAATTACGTACTATTACCCGGAGGCGGAACATGCCGGCGGGTGCCGGTAAGCCAGGCTGGTCATCAAGAATATTGTTCACGGAGGCGACATGAAGACGAGTGTTCTCATCTCGGTGATGCTGTTTTTGTTATGCGGGATGGCGTTTATTCCAACGGAGGCTTCTGCCGGCCCCGGCGATACTACCGTTGTACAGACGTTCACCTTCAATTGGCCGGGCTCGCCAAAAGAAGGAACATTCCTGTTTCCACCCGCCGACAAGCGCTTCGAGAAAATCCTGATGTACTATACCCTTAAGTGTGACCCCAAGCAGAATCCCGCCTGTGGTGAATGGGACTACCTGACCTATACACGTCTCTTTCATCACACGGGCAGGTTTGATTCTACGGGCAAGGAAATCGTTGAGCGCTACGAGCTGGGGCGGTTCATCACGCCCTATGGAATCGGTCTCGACCTGGGTGAAGGATGGACGTGGGTGTACGACGTAACAGATTTTCGTCAGCTTCTCGCTGACTCCGTGCACCTGAAAGCAGGCAACTGGCAGGAGTTGCTTGACCTGAAATTCATCATGATCGAGGGAACGCCTCCGCGTGATGTCATCAAGATCGAAAACCTCTGGAGAGGTTCCATCAAGCTGAAAGAATTTGCCGCTAAAGTGCCGCCGCGCAAGATCGATTTGGATCCACGCGCGAAGATGTTCAAGCTCCGTGTTACAACCACGGGGCACAAGTTCAGTAACCCCACCAACTGCGCGGAGTTCTGTCCAAAGATTCACAGTATAAACGTGGACGGGGTCAGGCGATACCAGTGGCAGATACGCCAGGAATGCGCCACCAATCCGCTGTATCCACAAGGCGGTACATGGATCTACGACCGGGCGGGGTGGTGTCCGGGCATGCCCGCAACGACGCAGGAGATCGAGCTAACACCGTATATCAGTGGGTCGAGCGTGTTTCTCGATTACAACTGCGAATACGATGAATACGGGAACTACATTGTGGAAACCCAGTTCGTCTCTTATGGTCCGCCGAACCATAACCGCGATGCCGCGGTGGTGGAAATCAAGGCGCCCAATCGCGGAGAGATGTACAACCGCATCAATCCCATATGCGCCCGTCCTCTTGTCGTGATACAGAACACCGGGGCGGAAATCTTGAACAGCCTCGATATCAGCTATGGACCAGTGGGAGGAAACACCAACACGTATCGCTGGACGGGAAGTCTCAAGTTCCTGGAAAAGAAGGAAGTCTGGTTGCCAGCTTTCAATTGGGGGACGTGGAGTGGCGGCAACGTGTTCCGGGTCACGGTGAGTAATCCCAACGGCGGTTCCGACGAGTATGCGTATAACAACACGATGGAGTCGCATTTCGAAACGGCACCGGTGTACAATAGTTACCTCGTCATTTCCATGCGAACCAACAAGGCCGCGTACGAAACCTACTACGAAATCCTGAATGCCGCGGGCAAGCCGGTTTTTACGAAAAAGAACCTGCTTAACAACGCCATTTACCGCGACACCATTCGTCTTATGCCCGGGTGTTACGAGTTCGTGATTCATGATTACGGCGACGATGGAATATCGTTCTGGGCGAACAACGACGGTTCGGGATCGGTCATTTTCCGCCTTACGGGCGGGGGCCTGTGGAAAACGATGAACCCCGACTTCGGTAAGGAATGGCGAATGCAGTTCACGTATTCATCACTGGTGAATGTCGAGGAAATCGCCGCACGCCCGGTGGACTTTTCCGTCTTTCCCAACCCCGCTAACGGCGCACTCGAGGTGACGTATTCCGTGGATGTTCCGTCGCAATTACGTTTGCGTCTCCTGGACGTCCTGGGAAGAGTCGTGAAGGAGATCGATCCGGGGACGGTTGCTCCCGGTAAGCACAGGGCCCGCTTCGACATCTCCGACCTGGCTCCCGGAAATTATTTTGTAGCACTTGTCGGAAATGGTGCCGTCATACGGAAAGTGAACATTATCATTGTCCGATAGGAACAGGTGTGCACGCATACATAGTCGTTCTTGACGTGAGCGTGAATAACATCCTGTGCGCGGATTGATCCCCTGAAAGTAGCGGGCACAACGTACAAGGCACGGACAATTTCCGCGCGTGCCGTAGTTTGTATGATGTTCATCCTCGGAAGCCGTTACAATAAACTTGTGTCATCACGGTAAAAAGCCATGCGCCGCCTGTTGTTCCTTCTCGCATCGTCTCTTCTTTTCGTCTCTTTGTCCTGCGCGCAGCCCCGGGTCGTCAATCCGCGCTCCGTGCCTTCTCCCCGCATCGATTCCATTGGCATCGCCTCTCCCCGTCTGACCTTCCTCGTGTTCGGTGACTGGGGGACGGGTGGAAAGGGACAAAAGCAGGTTGCTGCCGGCATG
>JAADGX010000242.1 GCA_013152135.1 Chlorobiota bacterium | reverse complement strand
ACATGAGAAATGGCGATGGATCAAACGGTCCAGATTCTGCAACTCGTTGATACTGCTTTGCTTACTGCCGTTCTTCTCAATCCTTGTTCATTCTCATTGCAACTGTCCCCTTACACTACACTCCTTACGATTTTTCTTTTTCCGGATCTTGCGCCGTTTCGACTGATGAGTTATATTTCAACCATTCGGTCGACATTCGACCGTTTGGTTGAATAAATTGCCTATCGAAATGTCCATCACCGAACGCAGAGAGGAAGAAAAACAGGGACGCGTCAACGCCATCCTCGACGCGGCGCTGGCCATGTTCGCTGAGCGCGGCTACACGGACACGAACATGGAGATGATTTCCCGCGCCGCCCGCCTGGGCAAAGCCACACTCTACTATTACTTCAAGACGAAGGAAGAAATCTTCCGGACTCTCGTCGAGTTGAAATCGCGGGAGTACTACGCCGCCGCCTACGAGGTCATCAAGTCCGAGACGCGACCGCCACGGATCGTGCGACTCCTTGTGACGTTCTTCTTCGATTACTTCCGGCGGCGCCCGCAGTTGCTCTCGCTCTTCTTCCCGTTCGGCCGCAGTTCCCCGCTGTTCCTGAAACGCGAACAACGCCTTGTCCACTTGCTCAACGATCTCCGGCGTCCCATCGACGAACACTTGAGAACCTCTTTCGACAACGCCAGGATCGCCATCGACAGCGAGGACATGATCCGCATCATCTGGACGTTCATCATAGGCATCAGCGTCAAGCTTGTACAGGGATACAACTTCAAGCAGGTCCAGAAAGAAGCCGACATCTTCCTGGACATGATCTCCAACTCATTGAAGACAAGGAAACGCAAGCAATGAAATGGCTAACCGATACCGCCATTCGTAAACCCGTCCTGGTCATCCTCCTCCTGGTCATCGTTACCGCGTTCTTCGGTTACGAGATGCGTTACCTGAAAATGGATCCGGACATCACCAAGGCGCTCCCGCCCGATCTTCCCGCGCGGCGACTTTACGATTCCCTCGGGACGATATTCCCGTCAAAAGAATTCATCATGGTGCTGTACGTGCCCGAGGATTCCCTGTTCACTCCCGGTGCTATTGCCAATCTCGCTCAATTGACGCGGGAGTTGGAGGAATTCCCCGAGCTCTACAACGTCATGAGCCCGACCAACGTGAAGATCATCCAGGCCACGGAAGACGGCATGAGCGTGCGGGAAGCGCTTGATTCACCACCCAGGACCGACGACGACGTCCGCGCGTTCCGGGAACGGTTGTACTCGAACCCCCTCTTCATCAAATCCATCGTCTCCAGCGACCGGAAGTCGGCGGGGATCCTGCTGTTCCTGCGCAACAACGCGGATGCCAAGGAATTTACCACGAAACTGCTCGCGTTCCTGTCGTCGTACCAGGAACGCACGGGGACCGCGGTGACCGCCGTGGGCAAGCCCATCGTGAACTACTACGTCAGTCTCGGCATCGCCCACGACATGAAGACCTTCTTCACCAGCGGGATCATCCTCATGTTCCTGTTGTTGTTCGTGATCTTCCGGAGCATACGCGGGATTTTCATTCCCCTGGTCATCGTGCTCAGTTCCGTGATCTGGTCGCTCGGGTTCATGGCGCTGGTCAACGCGCCCCTCTCGCATTCCACCGACATGCTGCCCATTCTCCTGATGGCCATCGGCATCGCGGACAGCATTCACCTGCTTACACACTACTACCAGAACGCGTCCCGGTTCAGTTCGTCGGCCGAGTTGATGCGGCACACCATGGATCATCTCCGGGCGCCGGTGATATTGACGTCTGTCACGACGGCCATCGGTTTCCTGGCACTCAACACGAGCAACATGGACTCCCTGGAGCAACTGGGGATGTTCAGCGCCTTCGGCGTCATCGTCGCCATGATCTGGTCACTGATCTTTATTCCCGCCATCCTCACCCTGCTCAAGATCAAGGTTCACCCGCGCTGGAAGAAGAAGCGCGCACCGCTGAGCCCGGCCATGACGTGGTACGGAGCCCGCCTGGTTGCCCGCCGGTACGGGTTCCTGTTTTCGATACTAGCCATCGTGCTGGTATCCGTTTTCGGCATCAGCCGGCTGCGGGTGGAATCCAGTTCCATCGACAATTTCCCACCCGATCATCCCCTGTGGAAAGCGACAAAAATCGTGAACACGAGTTTCGCCGGCGCGGAGACCTTCCAGGTCGTGATCGAGGGAAAAGAACCGGGCGCGATCAAGGATCCGCTGGTGCTCGCGCGCATGGACTCGCTGGAGCGTTTCGTCGAGCGCATCGATAAAGTGGGAAGCGCAATATCCATCGCCGACATGATAAAGCGCATGCACCAGGTGATGAACAACGATGCGCCGGAGTACTTCCGCATTCCCGCTCCGGTCGAAACCGTTGTCCTGCTGAAGGGTCTTCCCATCCCGACACGATCCGGGTCAACGGGAAAGACCTGGTAGCCCAGTATCTCCAGCTCTACGAGATGTCGGGCAGCCCGGACGACTTCGCCAACTTCGTGGACCTGGGGTACCAGAACGCGAAGATCACCGTTTTCCTGCGGTCGGACAAAGGATCGGTACTCACGGAAGTCGACACGACGTTGCAGCGATTCATCGACGGGCATTTCCAGGATACGAATGCCACTATCACCGGCATGGCAAAAATCCTGCTCATCGTGCGCAACATGGTGGTGCGAGGCCAGTTCATGAGCATCATCACTTCGCTCGTGCTCATCTGGCTGCTTACCACGCTGCTGTTCCGTTCCCCGATACTCGGCCTCTATTGCACCGCTCCCCTGTTTTTCGCCGTCTTCCTCAATTTCGCGACGATGGGACTGAGCGGCATCACGCTCAGCATCGAAACAATGGTGACCTCGAGCCTCGCCATCGGGGTGGGCGTGGATTACGCCATACATTTCATTCACGCGTACCGGGAACAAGTGCGACGAACCGGCGACCTGGAGAGCGCCGTGCTCTCCACGATGGGAACGGCGGGAACCGCAATCGTCTTCAACAGCATCACGGTGGCGCTGGGTTTCGCGATCATGATGCTCTCGACGTTCAAGGGGGTCGAGCACATGGGTATGCTGCTGGGCCTGACGATGATTACGTCGGCTTTCGGGGCATTGACCATCAACCCGGTGCTCTTCCTCATCCTGAAACCCCGCGCCATCACGAAACTCATCGGGTCATCACCGGGTAACCAAGCAAAACGGGAGGGATTAACACCAT
>JAADGX010000115.1:1597-4015 GCA_013152135.1 Chlorobiota bacterium | reverse complement strand
TTAATTCGCCAATTCGCCAATTCGTCAATTCATTCAGCATCGCTCTTCCGTGGTCTGTGGTCCGTGGTCTGTGGTCGGGTTCGGTAATTCGGCGGACAATGCATATTTTCCCGGTACGAAGCACCGCGTGCAGTATGCCCCAACCACATCACCCCCCGGTCCTGACATGAAAAGAGTAACGATTTCACCGCTTCCTTTTTCGGCATTGCTCTTCTTCGCTGTTGCGCTGTTCCCGCACGACTCCGCCGTTTCCCAGGACGTACGCTATCCTTTCACTTTTCCCTGGAACGATTCGCTGCTTTCCGGTGACGCCATGCGTTTTTTCCCGCGCATGTCGCCGGAGCCCGCAGGGCGGCACGGTTTCCTGAAAGCAGGCTCCCGGTTTTCGTTCAGCGACGGCACACCCGCCCGTTTCACGGGGATCAATTTCAGCTTCGGGGCCTCGATGGCGGACTCCGCCATCATCGACCAGGTTGCGCCCCGACTCGCCAAGTTCGGCGTGAACGTGGTGCGCATGCATCACATGGACAACTACAACACGTGGAACGAGCGTGAAACACTGCTCGATCTTCCCTTCCCGGGAGCGGGAACCCGAAACCTGAATCTCTCGCAGGTCAAACGGCTGGCTTACACGATTTACCGCCTGGGTGAACACGGAATCTACAGCAACATCAATCTGCACGTCAGCCGCCGTTTTCAGGCCGCCGACGGCGTAGTCAACGCCGACTCGCTGCTGAAGTACGGTAAAGGCGTGAGCATCTTCGACCCGGTTATTCGAAGGCTCATGAAGGAATACGCGGCCAATCTCCTGGGCTACGTCAATCCATATACGGGTCTTCGCCTTGCCGACGATCCGCGTGTGGCGTTCGTCGAAATAACCAACGAGAACTCTCTCGTGCGTTACTGGGCTTACGGCTACCTGAACTACACGGAGGGCAGCGAGCGTTCCATTTCGTTGTACCACTCGCGGTACCTGGACTCGCTGTGGACCCGGTGGCTGCAAGCGCGGTACACGGGCACGGCGGCGCTGAACGACGCCTGGAGCGAGCGTTCGACCGGGCCAATCGTGAACATGCTGATCAACGGCAGTTTCGAATCGGAGTTCACCGGGAAGTGGGAAATCGAACAGCACCAGGGCGCAAGGGTGCGCGCCACGAGGGAACCGGGAGGCATCGACGGCGCTTATTGCGCGCGTATCGACATCGATACGGTTACCGGCACCAGTTGGCACGTCCAGGTAAAGCAGGCGGGCACGGCAAAGATCCTGCGGGATTCACTGTACACGGTCACGTTTTCCGCGCGGGCTTCGTCACCGCGTTCCGTACCGGTCCGGGTCATGAACAACGAGGCGAACTGGGAATTCTACGGACTGGGGATTTCCGCGAACCTGGAAACAGAATGGAAGACGTTCCAATTTTCGTTCCGGTCGCTGGCCACCGACACGAGCCACACGCGACTGGCTTTCAACCTGGGCGCGGATACCGGCACCGTCTGGCTGGACGCGGTTTCGTTCACCGTCCTGGACCACGACGGGCTGCTTCCGGACGAATCGCTGGAAAAAGGAACAGTCCGGCGAGTGGGCGGCAACGAGGCAAGCAAAGTGACACGGAAACGCCTGCGCGACACTGAAGCCTTTTTCATCGCGCTTCAAAAAGATTTCTTCGACGACATGTACCGGTTCCTGAAAGACTCGGTCGGGGTCAAGTGTCCCGTGGCGGGTACAAATTCCCTCGGCGGACTGGGAGACCTGTTCACCCAGACCGGCATGGATTACATCGACAACCACGCGTACTGGCAGCACCCGCGCTTTCCCAATCGGCCCTGGGACGCGTGGGACTGGTACATTCCCAACACGCCCATGACGGCGGATACAAGTTACGGGACCATGCCCCGGCTTTCCTCCTACGCGGTGAAGGGCAAGCCCTACGTCGTTTCCGAGTACAATCACCCGGCTCCCAACTGGTACCAGTGCGAAATGCCGCTCCTGTTCGGAGCCGTCGCGTCCTACCAGGACTGGGGCGCCATCTACATCTATTCCTATCACCACGGCCACGACGACTGGGACCACGAGCACATCAACCGGTACTTCGACATCGACGGCAATCCTACGGTGCTCGCGCTCCTGCCCCAGATGTCCGCGATGTTCCGGCACGGCTGGATTCGTCCCGCCTTACGCACCGTTGACCTGGAGTTCGCTCCCGGAGACATACTGGCTGAAGCGCTCCTACCCTACGGTCCCATTTTCTTCTCCGGCCTGCCTGCCGATACCCCTCTCCGGTTCGGTCTGCGTGTCGGGTCGTTCCAGGCAAGCGAAACCCCGGACCCCGATTCGTACGGCGTTCCGCCTTCCACCGGGACTCCCGCCAGCGATACGGGGGAGCTGCTTTGGAAAGCGTCGGGCGAAGGATCCCGTTTCAT
>JAADGX010000115.1:0-1483 GCA_013152135.1 Chlorobiota bacterium | reverse complement strand
CGGATGAACGTGAGCTGGCAACAGCACGGCGATCGTTCCTCGCCGTCGTCAAGAGGGCGGAAAACACCGGCATGATCTGGGACGGCGACATCACCGTCCACACGAACTGGGGCACCGCTCCGACACTGCTCCATCCCCTGCGCTTGACACTGACTATCGGCGGAGGGGATTCGCTCCACCTCTACCCGCTGGATTCTCTCGGGCAAGCCGACGGTTATTTTCCGTTCTATCCCGACGTCGATGGCGCATTCAGGATCGATATCGATCAGAGAACGATGCGGACACCGTGGTTTGGAATAGAGCGCTTCTTCGGGCCGACGACGGAATCGAAGCCCATGAATCCCCCGACCGCGTTCGATGTCGCGCTCTTTCCCAATCCCGTGGGAACGGGCAGTTTGAACGTCCGCGTCCACGTACCGACAGCGACCCCGTTGAGACTCGACGTATTCGACATCCTGGGGAGAAAGCTCCGCTCCTTCGACGTGGACCTGGCACCGGGAACCCGGACGCTGTCCATTCCGGTCGCGGGACTGGAACCCGGGACGTACATGCTCGCGGGAAGAACCCGGGTCGGCATTACAACGGAAATGTTTACCGTCAGTCGTTCCGCCGCATCTTTCCACAATCCTTAGACCCCGTTCAACCAAGTGAGGTCACCATGAAATCCCCGTTCTTCACTGCGCCAGCGCTGGCAGCGTTTCTCTTTTTCTTTACTGCTTTTGCTCCCGTATCCCTCCAGACCGGGAACCCGGATGAACCGGGGAAAAGCGATCCCTTTTCGTCGGGCACGTTTTCCGGGTTGAAATTCCGGAGCATCGGTCCGGCCCTGACTTCGGGCCGTGTCGCCGACATCGCGGTGCGTCCCGATATGCCTTCGACGTACTACGTGGCCGCGGCCTCCGGGGGCGTGTGGAAAACCACCAACGCGGGTACGACCTGGAAACCGGTGTTCGACAAGCAATCGTCGTACTCCATCGGCTGCGTGACCATCGATCCAAATAACCCCCACGTGGTCTGGGTCGGAAGCGGCGAGAACAACAGCCAGCGCAGTGTTTCTTACGGAGACGGCGTGTACAAGTCTGAAGACGGCGGCGCGACGTGGAAGAATATGGGTCTGGCACGGTCGGAGCACATTGGGAAAATACTCGTCGATCCCCGCAATTCGAACGTCGTGTACGTGGCGGCCCAGGGCCCGCTCTGGGGCCCCGGAGGAGACCGGGGGTTGTACAAAACCACGGACGGGGGCGCGACGTGGAAAGCAGTGCTGAGCGTCAGCGAGAACACCGGCGTGACCGACATCGTGATGGACCCGCGGAATCCCGACGTCTTGTACGCCGCTTCGTACCAGCGGCGCCGGCACGTGTGGACGCTGATCAACGGAGGACCCGAGTCGGCGATATACAAGACCACGGACGGGGGCGAGACATGGAAAAAACTCACCTCGGGCCTGCCCTCTGTGGATATGGGCCGCATCGGCCTTGCC
>JAADGX010000175.1:1195-3625 GCA_013152135.1 Chlorobiota bacterium | reverse complement strand
ATGCCGTATGCCGTCACCGCAACAACCATGAATTTCAAGACGGGATCTTCCCGCACGCGGTCCCACGCCCCGCGTAACGTCAACAACCCGTTCAACATGCCGCCCCATGACGGTGCCAAGAGCATGATGGAAAAGGCGGTGCCAAGTGATTGCGCCCAACCCGGTGTCGGGGAATACAGCAAGTGGTGCGGACCGGCCCAGATGTAGATGAAAATGAGCGCCCAGAAGTGAATAATGGAAAGCTTGTAAGAATACACCGGACGGTTCGCGGCCTTGGGCAGGTAGTAATACATTAACCCAAGGATGGGAGTAGTCAGGAAAAACGCTACCGCGTTGTGCCCGTACCACCACTGCACCAGCGCGTCCTGAACACCGGCGTACACCGGGTAACTCTTGAGGAAGCTCACCGGAACTTCGATCGAGTTCCCGATGTGAAGGACCGCAACCGTAACCACGGTGGCAATGAAGAACCAGATAGCGACGTACAGATGTTTCTCGCGCCGTTTCAGGATGGTTCCCAGCATGTTGACGCCCCAGATCACCCACACAACCGCGATGGCTATATCGATCGGCCATTCCAGTTCCGCGTATTCCTTGGACGTGGTATAGCCCGCCAGCAAAGTGACAGCAGCTGCCACGATGATGAGCTGCCAGCCCCAGAAGTGAATACGCGACAGCAGATCGCTGTAATTCCGCGCTTTCAGCAGCCGTTGAATCATGTAGTAGTACCCCACGAACATACCGTTGCCCACGAAGGCGAAGATAACCGCGTTCGTATGAAGGGGCCGCAAGCGTCCGAAGGCTGTTCCGGCGCTGAGGTTCAAACCCGGTATCGGTAACTGGAGCGCTATCGTCAATCCTACCAGGAACCCGACGATACCCCAGAAAACCGTCGCGATGAAAAACATCCGGACAATCTTATTGTCATAACGGAAGGTTTCAAGTTCCATTATTCTCTTCTCCTGTTTTCTGTATCTCACGATCACTCTTAATTTCACTCGTGTCATCCTGGTCGAACAGCATACGCACCGATGGCGTATAGCGGTCTTCATACTGTCCGCTCTTTACCGACCAGATGAAAAGAGCGAGAAAAATCAAGGCTACGAACAAGCTGAAACCTATGAGAACGTAAAGAACGGTCATCTTTCCACCAGTCCGATCCGCTTTGCCGCGATGGATGTGGCCAGTAACGCGAAGGCGACAATGGTTACCGAGCTGACCGGCATGAGGATCGCCGACACGAGCGGTGACAACATGCCGGTGACGGCAAAACCCAGCCCCGTGATGTTGTATAAAAATGAGATCCCGAAGCTTATCATCACGATGATGTAACTCGCGCGGGCGAATTTCATGTACCTGTCCAGCCGTGGAAAGTGTTCCGCATCGACAATTCCGTCGCAAGCGGGCGCAAACGTGTTCACGTCCTCAGCCACGGAGATACCGACATCAGCGGCTTTCAACGCCCCGGCGTCGTTCAGCCCGTCGCCTATCATGAGCACGCGGCGACCTTCATTCTTCAACTCCTGTACAAGGGTGAGCTTATCCTCCGGTGTTTGCCGAAACAGCATCCTTGCTTGATCGCCAAAGAGCTTCTCCAGGTAAGGCCGATCGTATTCATGGTCGCCGGACAATACCAGAAGCTTATACTGCTTCCGCAGCGACTGCACGAGTTTTTCTACTCCCGGCCGATATTTACCGATAATACTGAACCGCCCATGCTTCGCATCTCCAATACTCACGTACACCGCGGACGGCAGCGCGGACGCGTCCTTGTCTTCCGCGAAACCCACCCACGTCGCGGAGCCTGCCTTGACTTCCACGCCATCAACGATCCCGCGCACTCCCTTGCCCGGCGCTTCCTCGAAGCTTGTCACCGGCAATCGCTCTTCTCCGTCAAACTCCTTCAAAACCCTTCGACTCAACGGATGCGTGGAGTGATACAAAACCGACGCGATCATGGACCTCTCTCGTTGATCGAGTTCATCGCCGCTGTAATGAATCCGCGACGAACCCGTTTGCGTCAGTGTGCCGGTCTTATCGAAAACCACTGTGTCAACATTCGCCAGGGATTCCACCACGTCAGTATTCTTCAGATAAACATGCGTTTTCCCGAACCACCGCAGGGCTGAACCGAACGTGAACGGTGTCGACAGGGCCAATGCGCAGGGACAGGCCACGATCAACACCGCGGTAACGACCAGCGGCGCCAGCGACGGATCGTGCATGTACCAATACGTACCCGACACAGCGGCAACGGCCAGGACGGCGGAAGTGAAATACTTGCTGATACTGTCAACCGCTCTTGTCAGTTGCGAATGGCCTGAGCCGTTGAACACATCGTTCTGCCATAACTTGGCCAGATGGCTTTGCTCGGTTGTCCGCACGACTTCAAGCTCGATGGCCTGCCCCACCTGTCGGCCGCCCGCGTAA
>JAADGX010000175.1:0-1144 GCA_013152135.1 Chlorobiota bacterium | reverse complement strand
TGCATCGCCGCGAATCACAACGGCATCCGCCGCCACAAGCTCGTGGTTTCGAACGATGATCCTGTCGCCGACCTTCAATCTCGTTAAGGGAATGCTCTTCTCGGCTGATCCGTTTCTGACCGTGACGGATAAAGGAAAAAACGACCGGTAATCACGATCAAACGTCAGCGCGTCAAAGCTCTTCTTCTGAAACACTTTCCCGACCAGAAGGAAGAAAACCAGGCCGGTGAAAGAATCCAGGAATCCCGTGCCGGAACCGCTCACAATATCGTAGGTGCTCCTTCCGAACAAGACGATGATGCCGAGGGCGATAGGAACATCGATGTTGAGGAAACGCTGCTTCAGGCCGGTCCAAGCGGACTTGAAATAATCAGACGCACAGTAAAAGAACACGGGAAGGGAGAGTGCCAGGCAGATGTAGCCGAAAAATTTCTGGAACGACGGATCCAGTCCACCTTCTCCGGCAAGGTAATGCGGAAAAGAGAGAAGCATGACGTTGCCGAATGCAAATCCAGCCACGCCGACCTTGTAGTACAGTTTCTTATCGGTAAACCGGTTTCGCCGCTTCGTTACCGATTCAAGATTTATCAAGGGCTCGTACCCGATGGAGGCCATGAGAACCGCGAGATCACGGAGAGATAATGAATCCGGGTTGAATACGACCCTCAGTTCCTTGCGCAGAAAATCGACACGGGATAAAAGCACCCCCGCGTGAAGTTTGTTCAGTTTTTCCAGCAGCCAGATACACGAGCTGCAATACATTCCGGGAACACGGAACGTCACGACACGCCGTGTACCATCGGCGAAGTCGCAGAGTTGGTCTATGACCGCCGGATCATCGAGAAATTCGAAGCGGCGACTGAGAGCGTCGTCGGGGGGTTTCACCCCACGTCCCTTTTCATCCACGCTGTAGTAACGACAGAGATCCTTCTCGTGAAGAAGTTCGTACACGGTTTTGCAGCCGTGACAACAGAATTGCTTCTCACCGATGGCGATCTCGCCGGGCGGGCAGGGGTCTCCGCAGTGAAAACAGGCGACCTCGCCGGTCGCTTCCTGCCGTGAGTCCAAACCTATTACAGGTGTTTTCAACATATCGATGCCAGCGTGATTCAGACTGCTACACCTTGTGCTCGATGGATTGCCG
>JAADGX010000074.1 GCA_013152135.1 Chlorobiota bacterium | reverse complement strand
GTGGCAGGTGAAGGCGGCGGGGCCCACTACCAGCATCAGGGAGGAACCCTACCAGGCCGAGATCATCAAGAAATTCGGCATCAGGGCGGTGATCGGAAAAGGCGGCATGGGAGCGAAGACACTTGCCGGATTGAAAGAACACGGTGCCGTTTATCTCAATGCCATCGGGGGGGCGGCCCAGTACTACGCCGAGTCGCTGGTGGAGGTTAAGGATGTGTATTTCCTCGAGGAATTCGGCATCCCGGAAGCCATGTGGGTCTACGAGGCGAAGGAGTTTCCCGCTATCGTGACCATGGACGCGAACGGGAATTCACTGCACCGGGAGATCGAGGAGGATTCCGCGAAACGGCTGGAAAACCTCCGGCTCGACGTGTTGCAGTAGTCACCGTGGCTGTTTATCGTTGGGGAGGCGCGGTTGCGTTTCCCCATTACTTTTTCAAAGGAGTTGAATTTCCATGACTGAATCTCCCAGGGAAACCATCGAACGGTCGCTGAACGACGCGGCAGAAGGTCTCGCCCGCCTGCGCGGTGAACCGGCCCTGCTCGATGCGATACAGCGCTTCGCGGGCGCCGTGGTGAAGGCGTTTTCATCCGGCGGCAAGGTGCTCGCCTGCGGCAACGGCGGTTCCATGAGCGATGCCATGCACTTCGCCGAGGAATTCAGCGGTCGGTACCGCAAGGATCGCAAACCGCTTCCGGCCCTGGCCCTGAACGATCCCGCCCACATCACCTGTACAGCCAACGATTACGGTTTCGAGTACGTGTTTTCGCGCCAGGTCGAAGCTCTCGGAAAGCAGGGTGATGTGTTGCTCGCCATTTCCACCAGCGGGAACTCCCCTAACGTCATTAACGCGGTAGTGGAAGCAAAAAAGCACGGCATGGTTTCTGTTGGATTGCTGGGCAAAGGCGGGGGGCGACTGGCGGAGCTGGTCGATCTTCCCGTCATCGTGCCCGGTGAAACGGCGGATCGCATCCAGGAATTGCATATCAAGATCCTGCATATCGTGATTGAAATCGTCGAGCGAAATCTCGTTCCGGAAAACTACGAGGATTCGTAGCAGGCATGGACATCTATCTCCATCCCGCGTCATGAAGAATTTCCCGCAGTCGTTTTCCCGTCCCGTCAAGTTCCTTCTTGTCGGCATCATCGTGCTCGCCGTTCTCATGGTCTGGTTCGGGTACAACGAACTCCAGGAGAGCCGGCGGGACCTCCGGTCGTCGTTGGAAGCGGAAGGCGCGACGCTCATCGAAGCCCTCAACACGGCCAGCGAGATCAACCTGCTGTCCTCAAACGAATTCCAGCGTCTCCTGACGGAGAAGCTCGTCACCGTGTGCGCCCACGTCTCGGACCTGGAGCAGTTCGGCGCGCTGACGGCCGCGGTCCTGAAGCGCCACGTGGAACGGGCGGACGTGGATTTCCTGGGGGTGGGAGACGGCAAAGGCCGAATCATTATTTCTTCCGTTGCCGGGGTGAACCGGAACGCGCTGGTTCATCAAGAGTTGCTGGATTCCATTCAGTCCATGAACCGGGGCGAGGTGGAATGGATTGATCTGGGAACGTGGAACAATCCCGTGGTGGGCAGGAGGCAGTACCTGGTGGCATACAAGAGGAATCACCGTGCGGGATTCATCCTTGCCGGCCTGGATGCGGAACACATCCTCCGCTTTCGGAAACGCATAGGGTTAGGGCGTTACATCCAGGATATCGGGCGGAATCCCCAGATTGAATACGTAGTGCTCCAGGACGAGTACGGGATTATTTCAGCCACGCGCGGAGTGAAAGAAATGACCTCCATCGAAGGCGACCCGTTCCTGCGACCCGCCCTGGCCGGGGATACGCTTCTGGCGCATCCCGTGACGTACGAAGGGCGGGAGGTGCTGGAAGTCGTGCGTCCGCTCTACATTGAAGGCGAATTTTTTGCTCTCACACGAATAGGTCTGTCCACGCAACGAACCCGGGCGATTCTCCATCGCGGTCGCAACCGCATGATCATCATGGCGGTTATCGTGGTAGTGCTGGGCGGCCTGGCGTTCGGGTTTTTGCTGGTGCGCCAGCGGTACCAGATTCTCAGGGAGGAACACCGCGTGGTTCGGGGCTACACCGACCGTGTCCTGGACAACATGGCGGACGGCGTTGTGGCGGCGGACAACACCGGGAAAATCATGGTGTTCAACAAGGCGGCGGAAAAGCTCTTCGGCGTGAACTCGGAACGGGTGCTTGGCAAGACGTGCCGTGCCGTCATTCCCGACACGTCCAGCATCGAGGAAACGCTGCGCACGGGAAAGCCCATCGAGTACGAGGAGCGCTCGTATTCCCTCGGCGACAGGAATATCATCGCCGGCATCAGTACTTCCATCATTCACGACGCGGATGGCGGTGTCAACATGGTTGTGGCCGTGATAAAGGATCTTACGGAACAGCGGCGCGTTCTGGCGGAGTTGCAGCGCAGGGAAAAGCTGAGCGCGATGGGAGAACTCGCCGCCGGCGTGGCGCACGAAATACGGAATCCCCTGAATGCCATCGGGGTTATCGCCCAGCGGTTCGCCTACGAGTTTTCGCCCCGGGAAGACGAGGAGGAATTCCGCGAACTGGTCCAGACGGTGCGGCAGGAAGTCCAGCGCGTAAACGAAATCATCAAGCAATTCCTTGAGTTCGCGCGTCCCAAGCCGCTGACACTCGGCAAGGTCTCACTGAGCGAGCTCCTGCAATCGGAGATCAAGGCCCTGGAGAGCCAGGCCGCGCATGCCGGCATTCATCTCGATTTTACCGTTCTCCAGGATGGCGAAATCGTCGTGGACGTGAACCGCATGCAACAGGTGCTTCTCAATCTTGTGCAAAACGCCATCGAAGCCTGCGTGAGTGGAGACAGGATTGAGGTTACCGGCGAGGTGAAAAACGACCGGGTCATCATAGCCGTGAGGGACACGGGAAAGGGTATTCCCGCGGAGCACATGTCGAAGATCTTCAACCTCTATTTTTCCACCAGGACGACGGGAACGGGATTGGGTTTAAGCATCGTGCACCAGATCATCAGCGAACACGGGGGTGAAATCACCGTCGAAAGTGAGGTGGGAAAAGGAACGGAATTTGTGATCACTCTTCCACGAAGAACCGGCAACCTGAACGAGGTCTGAAATGGAACGAAAGAATCGAGATGGACTGAATCCGCATCATACGTACCATGATAACACGAAGAAAGGTACGCTATGAAACTGACCGTGCTCATTGTAGACGATGAAAAAGCCCAGCGCGAGTCGCTGGCAGGCTTCCTGCGCAAGAAGGGATTTGAAACAAAAAGCGCGGGCTCCGGGACCGAGGCGCTGGAATGGGTCAGGACCCACACGGTCGACGTGATTTGCACGGACTTCAAGATGCCCGACCTCAGCGGGCTGGAGTTGCTCAAGGAAGTACATCTCATCAACCCGGATATTCCCGTGATCATCATGACCGCCTACGGCAGCGTTGAAAACGCGGTCGAAGCCATGAAAGCCGGAGCATTCGAATACATCCAGAAGCCCGTGGATTTGGAGGAACTGCTCATCCTCGTTCGACGGGGAATCGAGCGTTCGCACCTGGTGCGGGAAAACCGCGAATTGCGTAAGCAGCTCGAGAAGAAATACTCGTTCGAAGGAATTGTCTCGCAGAGCGGCGAGATGGAAGAGGTGTTGAATACCGCCGCGCGCGTGGCAACCAGCGACGCCACGGTCTTGATACGGGGAGAAAGCGGTACGGGAAAGGAACTGATCGCCCGCGCCATCTACCATGCCAGCAACAGGAGGGACAAACCGTTCGTGGTGGTTAACTGCGCTGCTCTTCCGGAAACCTTGCTGGAGAGCGAACTCTTCGGCCACGAGAAAGGGGCGTTCACCGGCGCGGACCGCCAGCGGATCGGGAAATTCGAGCAGGCCAACCAGGGGACGCTGTTCATCGATGAAATCGGCGATATCCCCCCCCAGGTTCAGGTCAAGCTCCTGAGAGCCCTCCAGTTCGGGACGATCGAACGGGTCGGCGGCAATGACACCATCGAGCTGGACGTGCGCATCGTGGCGGCTACGAACAGGAACCTGGAAGAGCTCATCCGCAAGGGGGAATTCCGCGAAGACCTGTTTTACCGTCTCAACGTGGTTCCCATTTTCATTCCGCCTCTTCGCAGGCGAAAGGTTGATATCCCGCCCCTCGTTCATCACTTCATCCGGAAATACGCCGGGACGACCGGAAAAGACGTCCAGGGCATCTCGCGCGAGGCTATGGAAATACTCATGCGGTACGATTTTCCCGGAAACATTCGTGAGCTCGAGAACGTCATCCAGAGAGCCGTCGTCTTGACGCGCCACGACCTCATAACAACCTCCGACCTTCCTCCCGAAATGGGCAATGAAAGCACGGAACCGTCAACGTTACCTCCTCTCGGGGACTTGAAACAAACCGTGGCGGAGATTGAAAAATCGATGATACGGCGGGCGCTGGATGAAACGAACGGCAACCAGGTCCAGGCGGCGCGCCTGCTGGGGATTTCCGAGCGCAACCTCCGTTACAAGATGGGAAAGCTGGGCTTGTAGCTCGTCGAGGTCCGTCCTTTTTTCCTCGTACTCTTTACACCAGAGAACAACCGTTTCCTTCCAACGCTGTTTCGACAATATGGTCGAATCGTATCGACGGAATTGCCGAGGTACACTCATTTTTTTATCCAAATTGCTCTTTCCATCAAAAATCCACGTCATCGAGTTCTGGCACGGTTTTCCATGTTGTGATAGGGTCATGAGGATAGACGAAACGCAAATAGAAGGAAACAAGAACATGAAACTGACATCATTTACATTGATTCTGATCGCAATGGCGCTGGTACTCGCTTTCCAGGCTTCGGCGCAAGACAAGCCCGGGGGAGATCAGGACAAGATGAAAACGGAAATGTCCACTCCGGCGAACCAGAATCATGAAAATTCAAATTTCATTGATGAAGACGGTGACGGTGTTTGCGACAAGCAAACCGAGCAGAGGCGTATGCATCGCCGCGATCACGACGGAAGCGATGGTCGTCACATGGGCCGTTGCGGGCGCGGCAACAAGCATGGGTATGATGGACAGCAGGAGCATGAAGGAACGCATCATTCACGTCGGCATGAAGGAACAAACCGAAAATGAAACAGCAGCGGCACATAACGCGACTTCTCGTTGTTGCAGCGCTGGGATTTGCATTCTTCACGTCTTCCGGCTTGGCACAGGAACGTGAAGTCGCCGGGGACCAGGGGGGAAAGAAAGCTGACAAGCAAAAAGTGGAAATGAAAAAGCCCCAGGTTAAAAATGAAAAAAGGATGGAACTCAAGGGCTTTATCGATGAAAATGGCGACGGTATTGATGATCGGATGGAACGGGGAAAAATGGAACGCAATGGTGAACACGGGCGGGAGCATCACCGGATGCGGGATCATTTCATCGACATGGACGGCGACGGAATAAACGACAACCGGTGCGACGGCATGGGAATCGGCAACAAGCAACGTTCACGTTCAGGAAGGCACATGCGATGAAAGAGTTGTTGAAAGCATTTGCGGTTCTTCTGACCTTGAACCTGTTCCTCACCACGGTATCACTGGCTCAGATGTACGGTTCGGTTTCCGTGTCGGGAGGATATTCCGACAATATTTTTCGCAGCGCGAATTCCACGGACGATGGAGCAGGCCTGGCCTCGTTGAGCCTGGGCTACGAACCGGGGGAAAGCTGGCTCGTGCAGTACAGTGGATATGGTTCCTTGTTCCAATCCAATTCGGACAGGAACTACACGATTCACAGCCTGGGCGCGATGTTCTACACGCCATTGCAGGACAAAGACGTCACTACGCTCAGCCTGTACGCGGGCGCCAGCAGTCGCCTCGACAGGAGTTCCTATTCCTACTATGATTACACGCAGTGGCTGGGCCGGGTCAAGGTTCGCCACAACTTCACACCGACCGCTTTCCTTACCGGTTCCTACCAGCTCCGCCAGCGACGATACCCCGATTTCAACGACCTCAGTTATGTCGAGCAATACGCGTCACTGGCATTCTCGATTTCCTTCCAGACCCGGACGAGCGTACGCCTCAGCATGGACTACGGTCTGAAGAACTACTCGTCGCTCAGCGTCGTAGCCGAAGACAACACCAGCGGTGGTGGAACACCCGGTGGAGGCAACGGACACGGCGGTATGGGCGGCGGCAACAACATTGGAGGGGGCTCCCACATGGAAGACGGCTGGAACGGCATGCGCCGGCATTACGCGGGCGGCAGCGGGGACGTGCATTACCTCGTGTATGACAATCCCTCCAGCAGCCAGGCCGTGCTGCGTTTCCGGGTTGCCCAGTCGCTCTGGGAGAATGCGGGCATCCGGTTTCAGTACGAACACCGGTTCAACCTTGCCGACCGCGGAAGGTCGTACATCGGGAGTACCGTCGATTACCTGGGAGAGGAAGAATTGTTCGACGATCCGTACAGCTACGAGGGCCCGGGCGGACAGGTCGCGTTTACACAGTTGATGCCTTGGTCGATGAAGGTCGTATTGTCCGCCGAAGTGTATGATAAAACGTATTCCTACCCAGTCATCGCGGTAGACCCGGACCTACAGTCGGAAGAGGAGAGGAAGGACCTGGAATTCCTGTCCTGGGTACGGTGGGAAAAAGGTCTTCCCGGTTTCGGAATGCTCGAACGGATTTCCATCTCAACGACCTATTTTTTCATCAGGAACCAGTCAAATACACCGTTTTTCGATTATCACGCAAACTCGATCCAGATCGGAGTTCGAGGAGATTTTTAAACACTCTTTTGAGTTCAATTAAAAAGGAGCAACATTCATGAAAACACGTACACTCATTACAGCCACAATAGTTTTCCTCTTTGTTGGAGGGATGGCGGCATTTGCCCAACCCGGCGGTGGACACGGCAACGGAGGAAACAATCATGGCAACAATGGTCACGGTAGTATGGGTATGGGAGGAAATTGCGATTCCCTGCAGGAAGTGACGAAAAGCGGGACGGTCATGATCGATACCGCGAATTGCTTTATGGGTCAGTACTTCCTTGACGTAAACGGCGACGACACAGCTGATTATCAGCTTCATTTTGGACCGCCCTGGTATAAGCCTTCCAGCGGCGCAACACGTCCGAACGACGGTGATTCGGTGACAGTGACCGGTGGTTTGATGACGAACATGACACCGGAAGGCATCTGTGTGTGGGAACTCGATGGTAAAACGTGGCGCGATAGCACGCATACATGGCGTTGGTCCGGTGGATGGGTCGGAGGTATGCACCGCGGCGATACCACCAGGATTTACCATCATCGCGACAGCACGAGCTGGTGCGATTTCCCGGACAGTTCCTGGGGCATGGGCATGGGTATGGGCCACCAGGGCGGCAAGAGAGATTCCGTGTATTGCAGGTACGATGATGCCGACAGCCTCCCCGGCTGGCATCGTGGCGGACACGGGTTCACGATCGAAGTATATGAAGCCCGCGGAAACCGCATGATGGGTGGAATGCACAGTAACGCCATGTCTTTCAAGAGAGATGTGCGAATTCGGTTCCATTACACGGATGAAGAGATTGCCCGGATGGGCGGGCATGAAGACGACGTCGTCGTCATGTGCTATGACAACGGGCAGTGGAAGACCGCGCCCAATCAAAATCTCGACACGGATGCCAACGTCGTGACGGTTACCAACAGCAAGGTGTTTCCATTCTACGTGTTGACGGTTGCCACACCGACGGGTCTCAGCGACGTGTCGTTACCGAACTCCGTGCAATTGGATCAGAACTATCCCAATCCGTTCAATCCTTCGACCAGCATTCGGTTCTACCTCGACAAACAAAGCAACATCCAGCTTCTCGTTTACGATGCGCTGGGCCGCCAGGTCTCGGTTGTCGCTCAGGGTGTTTATACCGAGGGAGAACACCGGGTTGAGTTTAACGCGACGGGACTTCCCTCCGGCGTGTACCTGTACCGTTTGATCAACGGGCAGGAAATTATCACACGGCGCATGGTGTTGACGAAATAGCAGCGCTGAAAGGGGAGTAAGCCCGGTGTTTCTTTGAAACGCCGGGCTTTTCTTATTCATGGAATATCGGCACTTTTAATCATGGCCTTCCCGAGGCTGAAAAACGAGCGCCGTCTGTATTCGCACAGCACTAATTAATGACGTGAAATGAAACGCATTCTGATTCTTTGTACGGGGAATTCCTGTCGCAGCCAGATGGCGGAAGGTGTTCTGAAATCCCTGAACGGCAGCATGGAAGTTTACTCCGCGGGAACCCAACCGGCCGAGCACGTACATCCAAAAGCTGTTCAGGTCATGAAGGAAATTGGTATCGATATCAGCGGTGGGATTCCGAAGCACGTCGACGGTTTTCTCGATCAATCGTTTGACTACGTGATAACGGTTTGCGATCATGCGCGCGAGACCTGCCCGGTGTTTACCGGCAGGGTGCGTGAACGATTCCATCTCGGATTTGAAGACCCGGCTGCGACGACGGGTTCTGAAGAGCATGTTCTTTCCGTGTTCCGGAAAGTACGGAGTGAAATTGTCCGCGATTTCACGTCGTTCTATGAAAGAGAAATTCTTACCAGTAATAGTTAAGCGTTATACGCGCGTCCGCGTTTTTAGCCGTCATTACCGGATCGGTAGAATCGAATAAAAACTTTTTCGACCGTGGCCAGGCCTTCCGTAATGGCACTGTCGATGACCGGAAGAAACGCCTCGATCTTCTCTTCGGTGTCCACGAGCTCAATGATAATGGGTAGGTCGATAGAGAGGCGAAGAATCTTTGCCGTGTGCAGTCTGCTGTGTGCGCCGAATCCCTCGAGACCGCGGAGAACGGTGGCGCCCGCGAGACCCATTTTCCTGGCTTCGAGGACAATCCATTCGTAGAGTGGTTTGCCGTCGTGCTTGTCATTTTCACCGATGAAAATACGAAGCAGGGTTCCGTTTTTTGGAAGCATGGATTTCACCTCCTACAAGGAATTGGTAATGCCGTACCCGAACCAGGTTGCCAGCAATCCAATAATGAGATTCAGAGCGATATTGAGAAGGGCGGCGCCGATTTGCCCGTCCTGGAAAAAACTGAACGTCTCGAATCCGAACGTCGAGAACGTCGTAAAGCTGCCGAGAAAACCGATGAGCAGGAAAAGGCGCGTTTCAGGGTTGAACACGTTCCTGCTTTCCACGAGGCCGAAAATAATCCCGATAGCGAGACACCCGGTGATGTTTACCACGAGTGTACCCACGGGAAACGTCGCTAACTTCGGCAGGTTCTGTGACCAGCTTGATACGAAGTACCGACTGATTGCGCCGAGAAATCCGCCGATACCGATGATGAGAATATTGACCATGTAAATGCCATGATTGTTATACGTTAGCCAGATAAAAAACTGCTCTATCCGGGACCATGTCCACGAATAGAGCAGGAGTTATCAGCCGTCGGGCGGTTTCGGCGAACCCCATCGCCTTGTAGGTGCTATTCCGCCAGCAATTTCTTGATCATCTGTTCGGTTTTCGTATAATCCGCTGCGCCGGTTTTGGTGTAGCGAATATTCCCTTTCTTGTCGATCAGTACGACGTGGGGAATACCGACGACGCCGTAAGCCTTGAAGGTCTTCTGTCCGTATTTTTCCACGCCTACCGGCCAGGTGATTTTATGCTTCGGGATAAAATCGTCCTTGAGTTTCGCCAGCTCCTGCTCGGGCGTGACCTTGTTGCGGTCGTATCGTCCCTGGTAACTCGTCAGACCAATGATGGTAAGCCCCTTGGAGGCGTATTTTTCGTTCCACTCGCGGATGTGAGGAAAGGCAATGATGCAAGGCTTGCACCACGTGGCGAAGAAATCGATCAACACGACTCTGCCCCGAAGTTTCTTCAGCGACAGCGGCTCGGAACCGATCCATTCGTGCTCGTCGAATTCGGGAGCGGGCTTGTTCAGCGAAGAGAGTTCCTTCTCCTTTTGGGCAACGTCATTCTTGATAATGCTTTCGGTTTGGTTCCACAACGTATCATTACCGATGATTGATTGCATCGTTTTCAGGAACGCTGATCCGTCGTCCTTACGGCCCGCGGCGTTCAACTCGGCGACTAATGAAGAGGCGAGCTGGCTGTACTGGTTGGCAAAATACCGGTACTGCATGATGCGCTGCTGAAGCCGCTGTTTTTCATCGGGTTGTTTGTTCACAACCTCGTCGGATTGGGCCTGGTACGTCTTGAGTGCCTTTGCCGCCTTGATGGCATATTCACGCGCTTTGTCAAGATCGCCGTTCGCCGTGTATCCACGGGAAAGGTTGCTGAAAAGCTGCGACTGTTCGACGATGCCCGCGGATTTCACGACCTCGTCGTCGAGATAGGATTCCGCTTCTTTCACATCGCCCTTCATCGCCAGGAGCTGGGCTGTTTCCAACTTGATGTCAAGCGTGGAATCGGCGGGGAGATCGAAGGTCAGCAGCCTCTTGTTGATATCGAGCGCGAGATCATTCTTGCCCGTGGAAATGGCGGCAAGCTTGAGATAATGCAGATCGCCGTACGTGTAGTGATCGACATCCTGGACATCGGAAAGGGCAGGTTTGGCTTTCGCGGGGATGGCCTGGTAGATGGCGCGGATGTCGGCCATGTTGTCCTTGAGCCGGGCGCTGAGCAAGGCTGGATTATTTTGCAACTCGGGATCTTCACTTTCCAATTTCCTGATCGCTGCTTGCAGGGAGTCGTATCGGTCAGCGGCGACCTTGAATTCCATCCAGGCTTTTGACACGAGCTTGCTTTCCTCCTGGCCTTGGGAGCCGCAGGAAGCCAGGATAAAGACGGTTATGATGATCAGAAACGGTTTCAGTGTTTTGATAGAAGAGAGCATTCGTACGTCCTTGTTATGGGTAGTTGTATTGAGCTGGAAGAATCCGGCATACGTGTTAGATGGTTCATTCGGGTTGTTGATTCAGCCTTGGCGCAATATGTAAATCACAACCTAATATTATACTGGTATTTTTTGGTTTTTCAATAAGAAAATCCCGCCCGGGTAGTGCAAAAATCGGTCTCAATGCCACCGGACTGGCGAAAAGAAGAAAAGGGGGCGCGCGGCGGCGTGTCTCATGATGAATAATAGAAGGGTACTTTGTATCTTGAGAAGCGCTTACGTGCATACTGAGCGCAAAGCTTGAACAATGAAATCTTTCTGGCGAATCACACGGTATATCTTTCCCTACCGCCTCCATCTTGGCGTGGCATCGTTTTTCATGATGTTGTTCGTCATTTTCAACATGGCGGCGGTCGTGCTCGTTATCCCGCTCATCAACGTTCTCTTTACAGCCGTGCCTGCCACGGCCACCCCCATTCCCGATCCCGTAACGCTGGACAACTTCAAGGAAGCCGCCCTCGCGTACATGAACAACTGGATCAACTCCATGCCGCGGCTCGATGCGCTTCGGTATATTTGTCTTCTCATCCTGGGCAGTTTCTTTTTCAAGAATTTCTTCCGCTACCTCCAAACGTACGTCATGGCAACCGCGGAGCAGGGAATTATCCGGGACTTGCGCCAGGACCTGTACGAACACCTGCACCGCCTCTCGCTTTCCTATTTCACGGAAGCGCGCAAAGGGACGCTCATGTCCCGCATCACCAACGACGTCAGGATCGTCAACGACACCGTCATCGCCGTTATCAACAGCTTGTTTCGCGATCCGCCCCAGATCCTTTTCTACCTTGCCTTTCTTTTCATCGTCAACTGGCAGCTCACGCTCATTGTCATCCTGGTCATTCCTCTTACCGGGTTGATGCTGGCGCGTATCGCTGATTACCTGAAGCGCGAAAGCACCCGTCTCCAGGAGACCATGGCCGATCTCACGGCCATCCTGGACGAGACACTGGCCGGGATGCGGATCGTCAAAGCGTTCTGCATGGAGAAGTTCGAGATCAACAAGTTCAAGGCGTTCAACGAGCGGTATTACCGGACGTTCGTGCGTATCGTGCGGAGGCGGGAATTGAGCTCGCCGTTGACGGAGTTCATCAGCGTGCTGGTGGTCGTGGTCATCCTGTGGTTCATGGGATCGCTCATTTTTTCCGGAAATTCCGGCATCCCGCCGGGTGTTTTCGTGGCATACATTTTCGCCATGCTGCAGATGCTCCAGCCGATGAAATTTTTCGGGCAGATGTTCGGCAGCCTGGGCGAAGGAATGGCTGGCGCAAAGCGCGTTTTCGATCTCCTGGATATCCAGCCCCGCATCATGGACGCGCCGGATGCTATTGAGCTGGACGCCTTCAGGGACCGGATTGAATTTCACGACGTGGCCTTCAAGTACGACACGAGTGGTTACGTCCTTCGGGATATCAACATGGTTATCAACGTGGGCGAGGTCGTGGCGATCGTCGGACCCAGCGGGGCGGGGAAGTCCACGCTTGTCGATCTCATCCCGCGTTTCTATGACGTCGTAAAAGGCTCCATTACCATCGACGGGATTGACGTGCGGCGGATACGCATCGAATCGCTGCGCGGCAAGATGGGCATCGTCACGCAGGAAACAATACTCTTCAACGACACGGTACGCAACAACATCGCTTACGGCATCACGGATATTTCGCAGGAAGAACTGGAGCGGGCGGCGCGGGCGGCTAACGCTCATGACTTCATCACCGCTTTTCCCAAGGGTTACGATACTGTTATCGGTGACCGGGGTGTAAAGATCTCA
Source organism: Chlorobiota bacterium (assembly GCA_013152135.1). Lineage (GTDB taxonomy): Bacteria > Bacteroidota > Ignavibacteria > SZUA-365 > JAADGX01 > JAADGX01. The sequence continues at coordinate 1,507 of JAADGX010000074.1, read as the reverse complement.
GGCGGAGAGCGCCAGCGCATTTCCATCGCAAGGGCGATATTGAAGAATCCACCAATTCTCATTCTGGACGAAGCAACCAGTTCACTGGATACGGAATCCGAGCAACTTGTCCAGGAAGCGATCGAAAATCTCATGCAGGGGAGAACGAGCGTCGTCATTGCGCACCGGCTTTCCACCATCCGGCGCGCGGACAGGATTTACGTGCTGGACGGCGGAAGAATCGTCGAGACCGGCCGGCACGAGGAATTGATGAAAAAAACCGACGGCCTGTACAAGCGTCTCCACGATATGCAGTTTGCAAGAACATGATGTCCCTTTGCGATACCGCAGTGGCATCGGAACAGGATTCCCGATTGCCCGGGAATAATAAACACAACAGCAATGACTGAAACCGTAGTGGCATCGAAACCTCTTTCTCCGTGGCTTCGGCGCGCTTTTGCCGTGACGGTAGTGGTCCAGGTGGCGGGGATGCTGGTGTCCATCGCCCTGTCCTCGCTCGCTTTCGCGGCTGCCTGCGTGCTCTTTCTGGTCATGGCGTACCGGGATCGAAACATCATCGCACGGAGCGGCCTGGAGCTGCCGTTCGCGCTGTATCTCCTGGCCGTGCTTCTCATGTGTATCTTTGCGCTTTACCCCGGCGAAGCGTTTTACAACTCCCGTCGCGTGCTTTTAATCGCGGTCGTGTATTTCATACCGGTCGCTTTTCCGGACAAGGCGGCGGTACTTCGCTTTCTTCGCGTGCTGTTGCTGGCGGCAGCGATGTTTTCCGTCCTGGAGATTGTCCTGTTCTATTTCAACACCCAGGACCGCCTCGCGATTTTCCAACACTACATGACTTCGGCCGGGATGAAAATGCTGTTGCTCCTGCTGTTCATTCCATTGGCGTTGAAGCCGGGTCTGTCCGTCCGCGAGCGGTCGGGCTGGCTGGTCGGACTTCTTCCCATCGTGTTTTCGCTGGTTCTCACCGAAACCCGCAGCGCCTGGCTGGGGTTCCTCGTCGGGTTGGTGGTGATCGCTATCCTGGAATACCGGAGCGCCATAGCCGTTCTGGCCGTGATTCTGCTGGTATTCTTCCTGGCTGCTCCGCCAAAGCTCATGGAACGCGTGACGCACATGTTCACGACATCGACGGAGGTGGCGCACGAAACCGCGACCGTTGGCAGCAACATGAGCCGGATACGCATGATCCGGACGGGCTTCCAGATATGGATGGATTATCCCTTGACCGGCGTGGGCGATGCGCACATGTGCGAGATCTACCGGCGGTACGTTCCTCATCCCGAGGACCCTGCGGAAGGATGCCACTTGCACAACACGTACGTACATATCCTGGCGACGCACGGTGCGCTCGGGGCGGCCGCGGTGCTTTTCATGTTCTTCATGATCGGAAAAATGGAATGGAAGCTCTGGCGCCGCTATCGGCGGGATATTCGCGGTACGATTGCCCTGGGTGCCTTGGCGGCATTTATCGGCTTCCTGGTTGCGGGCCTGGCGGAATATAACTTCG
>JAADGX010000179.1:19483-25361 GCA_013152135.1 Chlorobiota bacterium | reverse complement strand
CACGGATTCGATCGCAAGCCTGCGGGAACGGGGAATCATTCCCTGAACACATCCAACTGAACGAGGACCTGGAATCATGGAAGAGCTACTAGCATCGCGGGTGAGGAATCTCAATGTCTCCGGTATCAGGAAGATATTCAACCGGGCCGCAAGCATAAAGGACAGCATCAATCTTTCCATCGGTCAGCCGGATTTCGATGTGCCGGACCCCGTCAAGGAAGCGGCGATACGGGCAATCCGCGACGGCTTCAACCGCTATACGATGACCGGCGGTATCACCGAGCTCCAGGAGGGAATCCGGCGACAGGTTATCGACCGGTGCGGCGTGGAACCGGAACACTTGTTTGTGACCTCGGGCGTGTCCGGTGGCCTCCTGCTGGCATTCATGAGCCTCGTGGATGAAGGCGATGAAGTCCTGATTCCGGATCCCTTCTTCATCGTGTACAAGGTGCTGGTTGAGCAGTTCGGGGGAGTGCCGGTGTTCTACAACACCTACCCGGATTTTCGCATCCGCGAGGAAGAGCTGGAGTCGAAGGTCACCGATCGAACGAGGATCATCGTGGTGAATTCTCCGCAGAACCCCACCGGCGGGTGCTACTCCGAAGATGAACTGAAGACAGTGGCGGCAGTCGCTTCACGGCATCGTCTCCTGGTGCTCAGCGATGAAATTTACGAGCGGTTCACGTACGAGGGTGCGGCGTCCTCCATGCTCCGGCACCACCCGGATACCGTCATGCTCTCCGGGTTTACAAAGTCCATGGGCATGCCCGGCTGGAGGATCGGTTACGCGGCCGGACCGCGCGCAGTTGTGGAAAAGATGGAAACGCTCCAGCAGTTCACCTTCGTTTGCGCACCTTCACCGTTCCAGAAAGCCTGCGCCGAAACCCTGGACGTGGACCTGGATCCGATCATCGAATCGTACCGGAAAAAGCGGGACCTGGTCTATGAAGGGTTGAAGGACAGGTACCGGATGGTAAAACCAGAGGGCGCGTTCTATTTCTTCATCGAAGTGCCCTGGGAGGGAAAGACGGGAACGGAATTCGTGGAAGCGGCCATTAAGAGAAAGCTGTTACTGGTGCCGGGAGGGGCATTTTCCACACGCGACACGCATTTCAGGCTTTCCTTCGCCGCTTCAGACGAGACGCTGGAAAGAGGAATCGAAGCGCTGAACAGCATGGCGGTGGAAGGGAAGTAGGGAAAATAAATCATCGTTCCGTGTTACCACTACATCCTCCATTTATATCTTGTGCGAAGGTTGTTGTGCCAGGATGGTTTAATGTACCGGTCATGTTGCAAACGCCCGACGACAATACCGGGATGAATATCCAACGATTCCGCAAAGCGCTTGATATCGTTGGAAGAAAAGGACCCGGTCTCGACAAAAGATCTGTATTTATTTTTAGGGATCAGGTATTCTGAAGCGAAGCGATTTGCTTCTTCTTCATAAAAAGCTTGATTAATGCTCTTTTCATCACTCTCCACGAATACTCTTTTACTTCCGTGTAAAAGGATGTGCCCGATTTCATGAAATAAGCTAAACCAGAAAATGTCAGCCCAACTGCCGCGTAAAGAAAGAATGAGAACGGCTTTTTTTGAATTTAGCCAAAAAGTCGCACCGTGAGCAAAAGTTTTGGGTAGATGGCGCAAGAGAACGAAAGCAACGCCAGCTTCAGATAATAGAAAACGGAGATCCGTTTCAAATTCCTCTGGAGACTTTTTCGTCATACTTCGAATTTGTGGAAGAATTGCAATCAATTTTTTCTTTTGATATGGGGCACAGTCCATCTTCTGAGCCTTCAATTCTCCAATTCTCAACCAGGTCGAGGCTGCTTCAGGAGAATATTTTTCTTTGACATGAAGACCACGTCGGAAAGCTGCTTGGTACCGTTTCAGATGTTGGATATTAAACAATGAAGTCACACCAAAAAAGCGCTGTAGTTCCAGTACCTTGTCCGCTGGCTGTGTTTTTTTGGCAACGTATCCCATCCGAACTAGATCTGCATAACAAAATTTTGTTACAAGTGTGCCTTCCTCCCGCAAACGATTGAGTTCCTGCTGTTCTTTCTGTCGAGCTAGAACCAAACGATACTCAGCTTCCAGTCCTGTCCAGATGTGAGCCGCAACGCCGACCACTTTTTCCAGTTGCAGCGCCGTGTCAGGAGTAATAGCCTTATCTCCAGAAAAAATAGCGCTTAATTTTGATGGAGGACGGTTCATGCGCTTCGCAAGCTCATTCTTCGTCATACCCAACTCGGAGATAACTTCCTCCAGATATTCCCCGGGGGGAATGGCTAAATCCGAATGATACTGCTCTCTAATCATCATAGTGCTTGCTCACCTCCTCTATGCGTACAATATTGCGATATTCACCTTCCAATGTGAATATAAGCCTGTATATTCCCGTCAACTTAACTGCCCACTGATCCTTTCGGTCTCCCTTAAGAGGATGACATCTCAATCCCGGCATGGAACGCAATTCGTCAATATCAAGCGTACACTTGATAATATTTATACGTTCGATGTACTTCCGTGCAACGATGCGTCCATACTCTTTTTCCGCTTCTCGCGAGGACTCGTATTGCTTTTGTAATCTTCTTGTTCTGAATACAATAATCACTCGAAGTCCTCAAGTATCTCCTCCTATGCTATTATCTGAAGGAAAAGATACTGAAAACGATCGCCAAAAGCAATTATTTTATATACCCTTTGGGTAAAGGCCGTTGCGGAAAGAGAACCGTTTTTAAATGCTAAATGCCCGGCTATTCTACTCCGTCAAAAACATCGTTTCGTAATTCTTGCCACTCCACCCCGGTAATTCACCCGCTACACTCTGGTCCATGGGCGGATTCTTGCCTCCCATGTTGAGCAGGCGGAGGATACCGGTCGATATGTATGGGTTCTTGTCTGGATTGAAAGTCTCGCCGGTTTCTTTGACCAGGGCATCGTCGTCGATACCTTCGTGAAAGGCGCGCTTCTTCTGCACGTGGTACAGTGAAGCGGACCAGGGGGCGGCGAATTTCTGGTTCACACGCAAGGTTTCGTAGGTTTTCTCCAGCAGCTTGTATTCATCATCGGCGACAGCATTCGAGAGGCCGAGCTCGTACGCGCGCGTTGCCGTGAGCCCCTTCATGAATATCTCGTCAATGACCGAGTCGCCCAGGCCCAGGCGGCGCAGTTCCTGCACACCGCCGAACCCGGCCAAAATGGCGTAGTTGATCTCGGGCTGGTTGTAGTTCTTTTTCTCACGCTTCACCGTGGAGCGGGTCAGGCTGTCGAACTCCACGCCTTCCGCTTGCAGGTCGTAGCGGAGATTGAGGAAATACGTGAATTCCGCGCCTCCTCCCCACTTTTCGCCGAACGCTCCCGCCGTCCAGATGGGCGACTCCTGCAGGAACCGGAAGATTTTCATGCCAGCCTTCGTGAAGTACGATGCCTCCTCCTCGCCCAGGAAACGGTACCCTTCGCGCGGGTCGAACCAGCCCTTATTGAACATCCGGGCGTCGGCGCCGAGCATGCGCATGCCCTTGCCGGAAGCGGTGAACAGGATCGCTCCCAGCCGCCCGCTCGTGAACAGTTCGACGCAGGTTCCGAGGGCGTGATCGAACTGGTCGAGGACGTACTTGTTCCACACGTTGCCCCGGAGCGGGTTGTCGAAAACGAGGGACGCCACCCGGTCCTTTTCGTTGGGAAGGTAGAGGAGGATGTCGTTGTAGTAAGGGTCCATGTCGCCGGTGGAGAAATTCCGCTGGGTAACCGGCGTACCGTACACCCGGCCATACCCAAGAAGAGTGTTCCAGTTCTTTTCCTTCATTGCGTGGATCAGGCAGGGTTTCCCTTGCCGGGGACCTGAGACGCCTTCGGTGTCGTAGAGGTCCGCGAGGTCGGGATTTTCCGCGGCCGCCTTCCGGAGCAACTCAAAGAAACCATCGAAGCCGAAATGCTTCAGGAAGCCGTCCACGATCTCGCACATCCCGTACTTGAACCGGAGTCCCACGCGCGTGGAAGCGTCCACCTGGCCGGGGGTCGCGTATCCATCCTGTATCATGTCGAGGGCGTAGAGCATGATGGGCAAGACGTAGCGGCGGAAGGCCTTCCCTCCACGGTCGTCCGCTTCCGCTACAAGGATCAATCCCTCGATACTCCTGATGGCGGCCGCCTTCCGGTCGCGTTCCCGCGCCTGCCTTATTGAACCGAACGCCTCCCAGTCGACTTCCGGCATTTCGATGTACGTATCGGAGGGAGGGTCGTACACGCGCACCGGCTTTTCCTTTCCCGGTTTTCCTTCCCAGGCGAAGAACCCCGTTCCTTCCTTCGAAGCCAGGCCGATGCGTCCCGAGTTCTCGAGGGCCTCGATCCATTCCGGGTAGTTGCGTCCATGTCGCTTGTACAGCAGGCGAAGGCGGTCATTGTCGGGCAGGGCGGAGCCCATGTGCCGTGCCGACTCGGTGAACGGCATGTGCCCGGTCCGATCCAGTACCTGGAACGGGTTTGCGGTCATCATGGCGAATACCAGCGGCAGCTCCACCAGGTCGCGTCCCTGCTTGACGTCCCAGCTGATGATTTGGCCCATTGCCTGGAAGATGGGATCAGTGACGTAGCCGTGATGGTCGCGCTCCAGGGCAATGACTTTCTTTTCCAGCATCTGCCCGGCGAACATGATGCCGCGGATGAAAGATTCTTCGCTTGCGTAGGGTCCTTTCATAACGTCGAACAAGCGATTGGCGTGGAAAGGATAGTAGCCGTGCCCGGTAAGAAACTTCTCCCGGAATGCATTATTGCTGAACAATTTCGCCAGCTCCGCCGTGGTGTGCGAAGAGGTATTGGAAAAGATGAACGCGAGCCTGTCGAGGTCGGCGTGCTCCTCGATAAGCGAGAAGATGGTTTTCTTGATGTCGATGCGCTCGGTGGCAACTTCCCAGATCAGGTCGGCGTTGCCCAGCTCCTTGTAATTCCGGGTGTACTGCACTCTGCCGGTGTAGGAAGCGACATCGCTTTCATGCAGGCGCAAGGATTTGACCAGTCCTCCCGCGTATCGTTCGATCTCTGCTTCAGCCCGCTGCAAGGCGGTTTCGGCAATGTCGATCATGACCACCCGGCAGTCCGTCTTGTTCAGGATGTCGATGGCAATGCCGATGCCCATTGTACCCGCCCCGATGAGACCGATCTTCTCGATGGACTGCAAGGCGGGAAGTTGTTTTTTGTACCGTGAATCTCCGAAGTGGAAACAAACGCCCATGATTTTTCTCCCGATGATTTTCCAGGGTTCTCCAAAACGTGTTATTAAAATAAAAACATTCGGGAGATTGTACGCACAAAGTAAAAGATGATTTCCGTTGGAAGGGAGCAGGTGTACCGTTGTTCAGTTGAGGACGCTGATGATGGTACTGGCAGAGGCGTTTCGTGTTGTGAGCCGTATCGAGTACGTACCGCTTGATAAATCACGCGTGTTGATTCGTACCACGTGACGTCCGGGGGACACGGAGCCGTTCCACAGGGAGCGAACCTTTTTCCCCAGCATGTTATAAAGGCCCACAACAACATCGGCTACGTTCCCGCGAATATCGAAGGCCGCGGTCGTCCAGCTCTGACCGGAAGGACTGTTCTTCCCGACAGGATTCGGGAAATTCTGGTAAAGGTTCACGCGCGACGCATTCGAATGAGAGATTGGACTGGTCACGGAGGAGGTGGTTGTAGTGATTCGTACTTCCTGCAAGACCGGCGTGTAAGCGCTGTCGGTTGTCGCAAGGTACACTTTGTACTGCATCCAGCGATGAGCTTCGTGCCAGGAATGGAGAGGCGTCCCGGGGACGGTGTAGTAACTCGCCGCGGTGCCGTCAGGGCCGGTGAACGGCAGGGCGTCAAGTTCGGCCGATGTATT
>JAADGX010000179.1:2178-19462 GCA_013152135.1 Chlorobiota bacterium | reverse complement strand
GGCTGTGGAAGGAGACGGGGTCAGGGCGTCCCAGTCGATGACGGCGCCCCGCACCGGTACGCCGAAGTCGTATTTTTCTGAAACCAGGTATCCCTGTGGAACCGCCGCCGAGACGTACACGCTTCCATAGCCGTTGGTTTTCACGGTACCCGCGTACAGTCGCCCGTGATACGAGACAAGGGCCTCGATCTCCTCATCTTTCGGGATCGTTCGCGACACTGTTTGCCACAGAGTTCCGTCCGCGGTTCGATACAGGGTCCCCTGCTGCGCGCCCGCGTAGAGGAACCCGCCGTATTCGGTCATGGACCTGGTCATGAAATTTCCGGAAAAAGGAACGGGGAAAGATTTCCAGACCACGCCGTCGTAGCGATGGAGATACTGGCGGTCGAGAAAATACAACATGGAGTTGTAAGCCAGGAACATGCCGTAGCTGCCTGTAAGCAAAGGGATGGAATTCGCGCTGATTCCGCCTTCGTGGTAACGGAACACGACCCTGCCTTCCGGCGCACGCAGGTCGCTCTGGATGTAGAGCGTATCCCGGAAAACGCCCATGAAGTACAGTCGCCTGAAGTTTTCCTGCTTACCGCCTTCCGCTTCGATGCGGAATGCTTCCGTCCAGGAATCACCCTCGTCCGTACTCCTGTACAATTTCCCGCTCCAGTTGTCGATGTTCGTTCCCGTGGTCACGAACATGTCGCCGCGGTAGAAAATGAGGTCGAACACGTGAATGCCGTTGGGGACGGTGCCTTTTCTTTTCCAGGCGGTCCCGTCGTAGATGTAGATGTTTCCCCATTGCCAGCTTCCCTGCGAGTCCGCTCCGGGGACGTAGAGCTTTCCGTTGTGAGCGACCAGCCGTATGACCCCCTGTTCCCACACCGAGTATTCGAGGCTCCAGGCGTCAGTGGCATAGTCGTAGGCGATGATGTCGCCGCCGTTCACCATGAGAGGACTGGTGCAGGCGGCGAGGTACAGTTTGCCGTTGAGCACTTCCATGTCCCAGATGCCTTCGAGCCGGGTGGGGGAAAACGCGTGTACCATGCGTGCCGGAAGGCTCCGGAGCAGGAGTTCCCCCGGGCTGGAACGAGCGTCGGCATTGTCGATGGATTCAAACCTTCCTCCCGACCAGTCGGTTTGTGTCCATTGCAGTTGAGACCAGGCAGTGTGATGAGGCATCACCAGCCAGAACGTGATCAACATCAGCCAGGATGAAGTAACGGTCTTTTCAGAAGACGAAGGCACTATTATCCTCCGGGGAAACAGGCGACGCTGTCCGAATGGTCAACGACGCAGGGTCATCATTTTTGTCAGGACAGCGGTCGAGGTTCTGAGCTGGTACATGTAAACACCGCCAGGGAGATTGCCGGGTTCAAAACGAAATAGGTATAATCTCTTGTCCAGCTTACCATCGAAGATCGTGCGCACCTTGCGCCCCATCAAATCGAAGACGGACAGGGTGACGTGATCCGGTTTTTCAAGTCCGAACTGGATAACGGTAGAAGCGGAAAACGGGTTTGGGAAATTCTGGTACAGGGTGATTGACTTCGGTACGGGGATGATATCAGGAGTTGTCAGGTCATAGATGTACACGTCGATATATGACATGTTATCCCCGCCGTAGAAAATGGTATCGATGGAATTGACGTAGGGCCCCAGGACGGCGTTCCCGAAATCGAAGGATGGGTTCGGAAGCAGGCCCATACCGCCGGTAATATTGAGCTCAAGCGTGTGTTGGAAAAAGATAGTATGCACGGCGGTGTTCAGATCGAATTCGAGGACGTCGCGCGTGCTGCGGTCGTTGTTTCGCACCTGGTAATGCGCCCGCGTTACCGGTTTCGATGAACCGTCGCCCTGTTTGTCGAAGAGGAGAAGGTTTATCTGGTACGTCGAACCCAGGCCGTTCGTAACGAGGTGGGCCTTCCCCATCGTGCCGGCAATGAACATCGGACCGGGAAAGGTTCCAAGGGGAAGCGAGAGAGCGTTCGATCCCAATCCCCGGAGATAGGAGGTGAGAAGATATCCCGACTTCGTCGGCGGTCTGCGCAGAAGGCCGTCTCCACTGATGTACAAGCGAATCCTGTGGAACTTGAACGGGAGGGGATCCGTCGGGTACAACCAGGCCCCGGAATTGCTGAGGGAATACACGTGGGGTTTGCCGGTTGTCGCGTTGAACATGACGACCGCGCTGTCCGGTGAAGCCACCGATTCCACCGAGGTATCGTCTTTCAGCCAGTACCTGAGCCAGCGCTCCGTGACGTCATTGATGTATGCCATTTGTGACGGATCGGAAGGAGCGCTGTGGCCCGCGGGCCAGAGAACGATGCGCCGGGGCGCGGAAATATTATGGAACTGCCTGAGGGCGGAAGACGGGTTGAAGTACTGGTCGTAGTAGGAAACCAACATCAGTGTCGGGGTGATGACCCCTTTCTCGAGTCTGGTGGTGCTGAATTCCTCCAACTTGCTGCGAATGAATGAGAAGTTGTCGTCCTTGATGGCCTGGCGAATGGTATCGCGCACGAGGGGAGCGAACCGCACCTTGTCGGTCATCAACGTCGTAGCGAACAGCCAGTTCACCGCGTTGTTCATCGCCCAGTCTTCTTCGAAGCGCCCGTTGGCAACGATGGAAACCACGGCCCGGACGCCCATGTGGTACGCCGCCGCCATCCAGGCGTGGATCCCGCCCTGGGAAGCGCCATGAGCCGCCACGCGGTCGGGATTGACGCCGGGAAGCGACTTCGTGAAATTAATCATGGCCTGCAAATCGCTCCGGAGATTCTTCGACGTGAAGAAATCGAATTCTCCTCCCGACTTTCCCTGGCCCCGTACGCTGTATGCAACGCCCGCGTAGCCCTGGCGGGCTAGCGTCACGGCCAGGCTGCGGTTGTTGTTCTTGTTTCCGCTGAACCCGTGTATGTAAAGGATGGCCGGATAGCCGCCCGAAGGAGGCAGGGATACGGGAAGAACGTAAAAAGCATCCAACTTGACGCCATCGGTCATCGTCAGGATCGTATCGACAACGTGCACGTCCTGGGCTTGGGCTATGGAGGGCGAGAGTGAGATGATTATCATCATGAAAAGAGGAACGCAGAAAAATCGGGCGAGGGAATTCATCGGTATCTCCTGTTGAAGTTTCTACCGGACATTTCAGGACTAAGCCGCTGGGCTGTATCTTTCATCATCTGGATGATTCGTACCAGTATGGTGGCAATTCATGTTACAAAAAACCCTGTATTATGCCAAGAAGTTTTTCCATGCCGTCCCCGCTTCCTTCAGGGACAGCATTGCCGCGCTTGGAGTTCTCATGGTACTCTACAGTGTGCTTCGCTTGGGGTTCTACCTGGTCAACCGTGATTTCTTCATCGACGTTCCCTCTTCTGAACTCCTCGCAGCCTTTTGGCATGGCCTGAGATTCGATCTTTCCGCTCTCATCCTGGTAAACGTGCCTGTGCTGGTCCTGTACAATATTCCGGGAAGCCTGTCCCGTCAGCGCTGGTACCGAACCGTGATATTCGTTCTGTTTTGTTTAATCAACATCATCGGGTTTCTTTTGAACATTGCCGACTACGGCTATTATCCGATGATCCAGAGGCGATTGCTGTATGAGCCATACACCATGCTGCCAGACCTGCTGCGAATGGCACCGGGCGTCTTGGTGCGCTACTGGCCGCTTACCCTTGCCTTCGTTCTTCTTTCGTCGGCGTTCGTGCTCGTGTTCGCGCGGTTGTTCTCCCGCCTGCACCGCGTGCCGGAAAACACGAATTGGAAAAGAAGCCTCGTCGCCCTGGCGGTATTGGTCATCCTGTCTGTAGTCGGAATCCGTGGCGGTCTGCAGCTTAAGCCCATCCGGCAAGCGAACGCCTTTTTTTCCACGCACCTTTCCGTTGGTTATTTATGCCTTAACAGCACCTATACCGTGTTTCGCAGTCTCTTCCAGAAGAAACTGCCCGGCATTCACCTGCTGCCGGAGGCGGAGGTTCGGCGCGAGATCACGCACATGGTCAGGCAGGCCGATGAAACGATGCTTGATTCGGAGTACGTGTTCCTTCGCGAAAAGAAACCAGTCGAGGCTCCGCGGCGGTTCAACGTGGTCGTGTTCATCATGGAGAACTGGACGGCGGAATACATTTCCGCCATCTCCGGCAGACCGACGGTGACTCCTTTCTTCGACAGCCTCGCCGCCGGGGGAGCGCTCTTCACCAATTTCTTTGCTGACGGACGCCGTTCCATCGAGGCCGTTCCATCCGTGTTGGCTTCCGTGCCCGGCCTGTACGATGTTTCGATCATTGGTTCAAAGGCGGAGATGGACAAGTTCCGGGGCCTGGGTTCGATTCTCCTGGAATTCGGGTATACCACGTCGTTCCATCACGGCGCAAGAACGGGCTCGATGGGATTCGACGGGTTTGCCCGCCTGGCCGGGTTCATGAATTACTACGGAAGGGAGGATTTCCCAACCGTCTCGGATTCGGTGGATGACGGGATGTGGGGGATCATCGACGAGCCGTTTTTCCTTGACGCCGCGCGAAGAATGGACGGGTTCGGGAAGCCGTTCTGCTCCGCTATTTTTTCCCTTTCATCGCACGATCCTTACTATATCCCCCCGCATCGGCAGCAGTCGATTCCCAAGGTTCCGGGCGAATCGGAGTTCGAGCGTTCGATGCGGTATTCCGATTTCAGCCTGGGGCAATTCTTCCGCTACGCGCGTTCCAGGCCCTGGTTCGACAGCACGATCTTTGTCATCACCGGCGATCACACGTTGTTTACGGCCCGGAACAACATGTATTCTTCGTTCCACGTGCCCTGCCTGGTTTACTGCCCCGCACTGGTGCCGCCTCAGGTGATACCCGAAGTCGGTCAGCACGTGGACATCCTTCCGACTATCCTTGACTTGCTGCGCCTGCACGTCCGGCACGCTTCCATGGGCAGATCCCTGTTGGACAAGGACGGTCCCCGGTACGCGTTCGAGAAATTCGGTCCCGAGTACGCCGTCTTTTCAGATCAATTCGTTCTCGTGAACAATCTCGAGCGCGACGCGGGATTGTTCGCTTACCTGGAGGACCCATTCTACCGTCACAACCTCCTCGAAGAGTATCCCGACCGCGCCAACGCACTGCGACGGATTCTGTTCGCATACGTACAGGCGGTCACAACCGCCATGGCCGAAGACCGGGTTTACCGTTAATGGCTTTTTGACGGAACGTGGTTGCTCTTGATATCGGAATTCTCAGAAATTGACGGGAAAAAAAGTCAGCGCGAGGCCTATCACCGCTGCGCCGAGCACGATGTAAGCAGGGTGAATATTGAGAAAGTACATGACGGCGAAGCTGGCGATGAGAATGAAGATGCCGAGGACATCCGGGGAGCTTTTTCCAACGTACTTGAAAAACACTGCCAGGATCATGCCCAGGACGGCATAGCGGATTACTTCGAAAGTCGTTCGAACGGCGGGGTTCTTCCCGTGCTTCATGTACAGGGCGGCGAACCCCGTGATGAGAAGGGCGGGCGGGAGAAAATTCGCAACGTTGGCGATGATGATACCGGGAATTCCCAAGACCTTGTACCCGACGTACGAGGAAAACTTGATGGAAATGGCGCCGGGGAAAATTTCCACCATGGCCAGGACGTCGAGAAACTCCTTGTGCGTCAGCCACTGGTGATTGGTCACGATTTCCCGCTCGATCAGAGGAAGGAATGAATACGCACCTCCGAACGAGAGAAGCCCGATTTTAAGAAACGAGAGAAAAAGTTCGAGCGCCGTTTGCATGGGTTATTCCCGTTCCGGTTCGAGTTCCAAGTGCGAAGCGGGCAAAAGCGTGACGGGTTCGTTGACGTGTATCGGCCCTCCTTCCAGTACTTCCGCGAACAAGCCTTCCCGCGGCATGACGCAGTCGCCAGCCGCGTAATAGATGGCGCAGCGGGTGTGGCATTCCTTCCCGATCTGGGTTATGCGCAAAAGGGCCGAACCGATTTTGAGCTGATCGCCGATGCGTAAAACGGATAAATCCACGTTTTCCAACGTCAAATTTTCCGCGAAGGCGCCGGGCCGGATGTTGAGTCCTTTGGCGCGCATCTTCCTGACACTGTCCATGGAAAGCAGGCTCACCTGGCGGTGCCACTTGCCGGCGTGCGCGTCTCCCTCGATTCCCCAGTGGGGAAGGAGGAGGGCGGAAGGAACGTTGACTTTTACTGTCCCTTTTTTGCGGCTAATGGAAATGGCGTGAATTGTACCGTGCTGTTCAGAATATCTGTTCATGGTCGTGGCCTTTTTCGTTCATGAATCCATCATCAAGACGCGCACGCGCTCGTTTTTCGCGAGGCCCGTGGTTTCCGCCGGGATCTCTACCAGGCAATCCGCGACAGCGAAGGATCGCAGCATGTGTGAGTCCTGGTGTTGCAGGACCCGTACCGTATCATCCTTGCCCAGGACGCCGCGCAGATACTCGACGCGTCCGGGGGTATGGGTGAGCTTGCGGTCCAGAAAGGCATTGCGAAATGCGGGACGAGGGTTCCGCGCTCCCATCATGGCCAGCAGCGCCGGCCGGATGAATCGATAGAATGCGACCAGCACCGACGCGGGATTCCCCGGCAACCCAAACACGATGGCGTTGTCGCGCCGCCCGAAGCACAGCGGTTTTCCCGGCTTGATCTTGACTCGCCAGAACAGCTCACGCACGCCGCACTCGGTGAAAACCCGGCGGGTGTAATCGTAATCGCCGACGGACACGCCTCCGCAGACGAGGAGAACATCGACGGACTCCAGGAGCGCGAGTGTCTGCCGCCGCAGTTGGGACACGTTGTCTCCGGACCTGCGGGCGTACACGCGGCTGATGCCCATGCGACGGAGAGCGGATTTCAAGCTGACCGTGTTCGAGTCCCATACCTGCCCCGGTCGCAAGGGCGTACCCGGCATAACGACCTCGTCGCCGGTGGTGATGATGCCCACGCGGGGCAATCGGCTGACTGACACGGTGGTGATACCAAGTTTGGCAATCAAGCCGATGGCTGCCGAGGTCAGGTGCTGGCCCCGCTGCAGGATCAGCTCGTGCTTTCCGAATTCCTCTCCTTTGCGCCGGATGTTCGCTCCGTGAGCAATCTTCTTGCTGAAACGAACGCCGTCCTTCGTGATCTCGACGTCTTCCTGCATGACCACCGTTGCGACGGAACGGGGAACAGGGGCGCCGGTCAGGATGCGGACGGTTTCCCCGTTGCGAAGGGGTCTTTCCAATTGACCACCGGCGGGGATTTCACCGGCGAGTTTCAGGGTGATGGGATTCTCCCGGAGTTTTCCGGTATCACCGGCTGTGATTCCGTATCCGTCCACTGCGGAAGAATCGAAGGAGGGTGACGGCGCTTCGGCGATGATGTCCTGTGCGAGAATCCGTCCTGCCGCTTGATCGAGACGCACGGTTTCCGCTTCCAGGACGGGAAGGTTTCCGAGAATCCGACGCTCCGCCGTTTCAACCCTGATCACTGCTGCTTCTCCTTTGATGGATGGCCCATGCCTTTGAGCATTTTGAACGTGTGGAGAACGCCGGGGAACAGGGCGTCGAGGGCATCCTTGACTCCGCCGCGGGAACCGGGGAGGTTGATGATGAGCGTCGAGCCGCGAACTCCAGCCGTGCTGCGCGAAAGCATCGACCAGGGCGTGCGCGCCTGCCCGAACGCGCGCAGGTATTCGGTGATACCGGGCGCTTCCCGTTCCAGGATTTCCCTTGTTGCTTCCGGTGTAAAGTCGCGGGGACTGAACCCCGTTCCGCCGGTCGAAAGGACGAGATCGATGTGCATGGAATCGGCATACTTGCTCAGGTACTGTGTGATAAGAGCCTGGTCGTCCGGTATGACGTCGTAGCTGGCGACTGTCAAGCCTTCGTCTTCCAGGCGTTTCTTGATCATGGGTCCCGTCCGGTCCTGTTTCTTTCCCCCGGCAACCGAATCGGAGGTTACGAGGACGGCGGCGGTCAAACCGCGGGCATCTTCGCGGAATTCCGACTTGCCTCCCTTTTTCCAGAGCAGTTCCACGCCTTCGATGGACATCGTGTCGTCGAGCATTTTCAACATATCATAGATGGTGAGCGCCGCCACGGCAGCGCCGGTCATGGCTTCCATTTCCACGCCGGTCTTGTAGATCGCCTTCGCGATGACCTCGATCACGATTTTCGTGTCCTGGACGTCGAAGTCCACTGCGACGTGGTCAACGGGGAGGGGATGGCAATACGGAATGATGGAACTGGTGTTCTTGACCGCCTGGGTGGCGGCCACGCGGGCCACGGGCAGGGGGTCACCCTTGGGGACGGCGCCGCTGCGTACACGGTTCACGGTTTCGCTTTTCATACGGACGGTTGAGCGGGCGGCGGCCGTGCGAAGGGTTGAATACTTGGAAGAAATGTCAATCATGGCGTGATCACCGGTTCAAAGTGGGAACGAGTCATGTCGCTATCCTCCGATAGTAATCATGGTTCTGTTTTCGTGTTCGAGCAGCCCGTTGATACCGGGATGTGTCTCGGGCTTCTCATTCAGGGATGCCAGGATGGAACGGGTCAATTCTTCGTCCGAAGCGCCACCGCGGAGCAGGTCGCGCAGGGAAATCTCGGCGTTGCTGAGGAGGCAGGTTCGAAGCGCCCCGTCCACCGTAAGGCGGAGCCGATTGCACGAGGCACAAAAATGATTGCTGACCGGCGAGATAAAACCGATCCTCGTCTCCTGTCCGGAAATTTCCCATTCCCTGGCGGAAGAAGAGGTCTCCTCGCCGAGCGGTCGCAGGGCATAGGTGCGCGAGAGGCGTTCCCGGATTTCATCTGAAGAAATGAAGTATTCCGACTGCCACCTGTTTCCCGCAAAGGGCATAAACTCGATGAATCGGACGGTAACCCTCTTCCTGATCGCGAAATCGGCGAAGTCGAGAAGCTCGTCATCGTTTACGCCGCGCATGACGACGACGTTCAGCTTGACGGGGTGCATGTTGAGGGACAGCGCCTGGTCGATGGCTGCCAGGACCTTGGCTATGCCGTCGCGCCGGGTGATTGCGCGGAATCTCTCTGGGCGAAGGGTATCGAGGCTGATGTTGACCCTGCTCAACCCGGCTCGGTGAAGCTCGTCGAGGGTTTCGGCAAGCAGGATGCCGTTGCTGGTCATGGTTACCTCCTCGATTCCGGGGAGGGCGGAAAGCATGGAGACGAGGTAGGAAAGATCTTTCCTGACTGTAGGTTCCCCCCCGGTCAGTCGAATTTTTCGAATGCCGAGCGTAGCGAAGACAGACACGAGACGATGGATTTCCTCGAACGAGAGAATACCATGATGTGGTTTGAAATCAATACCCTCATCGGGCATGCAATACCGGCAACGAAGATTGCACCTGTCGGTGACCGCGATTCGGAGATAAGAGTGTGTTCGACCGAAAGAGTCGTTCAGCATGGTGTCCTGGCAAAATGGTCGATGGCGAGGGTGGTTGTTCCCGGGCGACCGGAAAGAGAAAACACCCCGGCGGGGTGTTAAGGAAGAATGCGTGACAACGTACGCTGGAACTCCTTTCCAATGCCGGGAGGCGGCGCAATTTCTCGCGACACCCTTCGGGTTGTTCACCAACCCGGGACCCTCGGGTCCAACGGTCTGTAACCCGTAGCAAGCGCCGTAGGCTTACAGACTCGGAGGTTCAGTTGTTTAACTTCTCTGTTTTCGCTCGTGCTGTTCCACGAGCTCGAACATTGATTAACATAATTCTTTCCCGATCAAAAATCAAAGGAAGAGCGCGGCGATGGAAATAGTTCTTGCGAAATCCATCGCGTTTCAATAGCATTGAACAAATGGCAAAGACCGCGACCATACTGATGATCGTTCTTTTCTTTCTCTCCGCCTGTGAGCGACAGGAACTGATCGATCCCAAGTCGGATGTCATTCCCCCGTATCCTCCGTCGGGGCTGGTTGTGCAGTTAGCCAGGGACGGTGAAGTGGGCCTGGAATGGCAGCCAAATACCGACCCCGATTTTTTTGCATACATCGTGTACCGGATGGAGCCGTTGATTCCGGACGCCGTTCCTGTTGACACCACGATGAAGCCGTTCTTCGTGGACAAGTTCCTTTCCTATGACACGACCTATCGGTATTTTCTCACCGCCCTGGACGAAGCGGAGAACGAAAGTCTGCCCTCGGATACGGTGTCCGCTACACCGGTCAACAGAAACCCGCCGGAGCGACCGATGTCCTTTTACGCCTTCGGAAGCAATATCGAAGGGGTTGCCAGCATAAGGCTTGAATGGGCTCCGAACACGGACGCCGACCTTGCCGGTTACCGGTTGTATCGTTCGCGAAGCCAGCCGGTCGAAGCCGTTCCCCGCAACCTGTACATCGAAACCGATTCTTCGTTCGTGGTTGACACGATGGTCACTCCCACGGGTACGCGCTGGTATTACGTCGTGACCGCCGTGGACCGTGGTGCGCTGGAAAGCAGGGCTTCACGTGATGCTTCGGACCTGGTCACGGACGTCCCCGAGCTGCTTTCTCCACCGGACGGAGCGGGAGCGCCGTCGTGGCCGTTTCTGTCGTGGAAGACAGTTCCCGGCTCGATCGGTTATATTGTGTTCGTGCTGGAAAACCCGGCAGGCAGCGAGTTGTGGAAAGCGCGTGTCTCCAGCGCTGGTACCGGGAATCTCATTATTCAATATACGGGGCCGCCCTTGACAATAGGCCGGCGGTACTGGTGGCGCGTGGCCAGCGTAACCACGGAAGAAGGCGTGCCGAACGCCCTGAGCCCGGTGCACTCATTTCAAGTCGAACAGTGAAGTTGGAGTATGATACAAGTTACCAATCTCGTGAAATCGTTTGGAGATCGAAAAGCGCTCTCCGGTATCACCTTTCACATCAGTAAAGGGGATATTTGCGGCTACATCGGCCCGAACGGAGCCGGAAAATCGACAACGGTGAAAATCCTCTCCGGGATGCTTGAACCGGATGAAGGCGAAGTGATCGTGAACGGTGTCGACGTCTGTGCAAACCCCGATGCCGTGAAACCGTTTCTCGGTTACGTGCCTGAGACGGGAGCAGTGTATGAGGCGCTGACGCCTAGGGAATACCTGATGCTGGTGGGCAGGCTGTACGGGATGAAAGACAGCGTCATACGGGAACGCACCGACGTGATGCTGGAATTCTTTGATCTCCAGGATGACGGCAACGAAGTGATGTCCGGTTTTTCCAAGGGAATGAAGCAAAAGGTGGTGATCCTCTCGGCGTTGCTGCACGACCCGGTGCTGTTTTTCTTCGACGAGCCTCTTCATGGTCTTGACGCCCGGTCCACGGTGCTGTTCAAGGAGCTGTTGTTCATCCTGGCACGGCAAGGAAAAACCATCCTGTATTGCTCCCATCTTCTGGATATTGTTGAGCGCGTTTGCACGAGGTTGCTGGTCTTGCGGAACGGAAAAATTGTTGCCGAAGGAACGATCGATGAACTGCGCGAGCTTACGAAGCAGGATACACTGGAAGACGCTTTCAGCATCCTGACCGAGTCAACCGATCTTCGTGCTCGTGCCGAATCCTTGCTCAAGGACCTCGCAGAACTTCCCGTATCAATCTGATGTCTTCTATCAGGACCTGGTGGTATCCTGGTTTCACGGTTGCAGTTATCATCGCGCTTGTTCCGTCAAGCGCTAATGGCCAGGCGGCCGGTGCGGATTCCGTGAGTTGGGCCTCACCGCGGTTCACCATGGGATACGAACGCAACGTCAATACGCACTTGTGGAATATCAGCGGCCGCTGGAATCATCGGTCATCATCGTGGGACGTTGTCGCGGATGAGCAGTACCGCAGATCGCTGATACGTACCGATCGGTCGTACATCAAGGACGAGCAGTCGTTGATTGTCCGGGGAGAACGCCATCTCACCGAGACCTGGGGCGTAGAGGCGAGATTTAAATCCTACGTCTTTGCCGACGACCGTGCGCTGGGATTGAATTCACTGGCGGAGCATGCCCTCCTGGCAGGGCCGGTATGGCGGCCAAGCCCGTACCTCATGCTTCGGGGGCAGGGGGGGTATTCTTTTGACAACCAGCAACGCGTGTTGGACCAGGGGTTTGCCTACCTTGGAAGCGCGCGGATCCAGGGGCTGAGATTCGGGACGTATGACTTGAATGCCGACCTGATTTCCGAGGGCCACGACCTCGGGCCTCGACAACTCAGTGAGAACAGGGCTGTCATTGCCCTGAGCGCCGCGTTTTCACCCCGCAGCCGCAACGATTTGACGGTACGAATACAATCCATGAACCGGGACTTCTACCTCGTAAGGGATTCCCTCGTCGAGCGGACATTCGGAGTGGAGCACCCGGTGGAATCCAGAAAGGAGAGCGGGTACGGTGTAATCAATAACCTTCAATACCGCGTTTCGGATTACCTGGATTTCCGGGGATCCTTCAGGCTGAATTACAATACGATCGCCCGCTCGCGGCGGTACAGGGTTCCGGATGTTCCCCTGCCGTTTTTCGACACCCGCTTCGATGAATTCATCCTGGGAGGGAAAGTTGCAACGGCGTTCCATGATGACAAAACCAGCGGGGTGTTCGAAATCGGTGTGGATGAAAGAAACGAGAACCATACAATCGAAACGTATCCCGACGCGGATCCGGTGGCGTTTGCGCGCCAGCAGCGCCTGGAGGAGATGAAGAACTACGTCGTGACTCAATCCCAGCTTGCGTTGAACGTGGTTCATCGCATCGGGAACCGCGACACGATCAGTTTCTACGGATCGGCGTTGAAACTGCGCTATGATACGCCGAGCAAGCAGAATTTCGATGACCGGGACGAGTTGTACTACCTGCTCCAGGGTCGGTGGGCTCACCGGTTTTCGCCCCTGTTGCGCGGGAGCATCCTGATAGATATTAACTTGCGCCATACCGTGTACATCTTTGCCGAACGCAGCGCAAACAACACCTGGAACCGGGTGATACGGCTCAGGCCGGAGGTCGCTTTCCGGAACAGCATTCTTTCGAACGCCCTGGCAACGGAAGTTCTTGCGAATTACACCGTCTATGATTTTGAATCGACCAGTTTGCAGGTACAGAGTTTTTCTTTCAGGCAGTTGACCGTGATGGATTCCCTGCGACTGCGAATATCGCGATCACTGTTCCTCAAGGCCGATCTCATGTGGAGGGTGTACGAACGGGGGGATTTGTTCTGGGAGACGTTTTCATCGCGTCCACAAAGGTACTTCGATGAACGCACCGTGTCAACAGCTCTCGTGGTGGAAGGGGATTGGTATCGCGTGGCTCCCGGGTACCGGTTCTTTATTCAATCGCGGTATCGTTACGAGGGAAATGAGAGACAAAAGGATGGTGACGTCGCGAACTACGGGCCGATGTGCCGTATGGATGTTTTCCTTTCCAGGTTTACGAGTATCGTCCTTGATGGATGGTACCAGGTTACTTCGGAAAGCACGGGAGGAACGAGAGTGTATCCCAACCTCACGTTGCAAGTTGTCTGGAATATGTAAGTTCTGTATCCTGTTTTTCACTGCTAGTTGGATTGATACGATACATCCCGGGTAATTTCATTGAGCGATACCACGTTTTCCCTGAACATAGCCAGTGTGCGGACAAATGTCCATGAATTGGAACCTTTCCTGGAGAGGATCCGGACGGAATTCGAATTCGATGAGGATATGTACAGTCGCTCCCTGATCGCGCTGACAGAAGCGGTGAATAACGCGATCATACACGGCAACAAGGATGATCCCGATAAACTCGTGTACGTGAGATGCCGTTGCTCGCCTGACCGGATCGAGTACGTGGTAAGAGATTCCGGGAAAGGGTTCGATCCCGAAAACCTGAGCGATCCTACGCGGGAGGAAAATCTATTGCGGGAAGGGGGGCGCGGTGTGTATATCATCAAAACCGTTGCTGACGAGTATGAATTTCACCGGAAGCCCGAGGGAATGGAAGTAGTGTTCCGGGTATTTCGCCGGACGCCGAAGGAATGAAGATCCCGGAAAAGAAAAGGGCGCTTCTTCTGGCCGGAATCAGCGTCTTCGTTTACATTGGCATCACTGCTGTATACGATCTCCGCGAAGGATTCTGGGCATTTGCCGCGCTGTACACGACGCTGTTCCTGGTCCTCGGCCTGGCGTATTTTTTTATCGATTGGAATGATCGGTTGATACGCACGGCATTTATCTCCGCGATCGCTTTTCGCGTTGCAGTAATGCCGCTGCCGCCAACCCTGTCTGACGACGCGTACCGGTATCTCTGGGACGGGAAAATGCTTCAGCACGGACAATCCCTACGCATACACTCCCGCCTCCATAACCGATCCCGTCCTCGCCGACGATCCACTGCGTCAGCAGCAGAAATACGCGGGTACATATACGAATTATCCGCCGCTCGCACAGGTGTTCTTTGCAGCCTCTGTTGCGTTGGGGCGGGGTGACGTGATTTCGTCATTCTATTTCCTCAAATTCTTTTTTCTTGTCCTGGATATCCTGACCTGCTGGATAATCGTTTCCACGCTTCGCAGGTTGAAGCTACCGTACAAGAATGCCTTGCTGTACCTCTGGAATCCATTGATTGTTATTGAGCTGGTGGGGCAAGCGCATACCGAGGTCATCATGGTTGGGG
The DNA here is from genome assembly GCA_013152135.1 of Chlorobiota bacterium. Taxonomy (GTDB): domain Bacteria; phylum Bacteroidota; class Ignavibacteria; order SZUA-365; family JAADGX01; genus JAADGX01. The sequence goes on along the minus strand of JAADGX010000179.1, from coordinate 4,877 downwards.
CCTTTGCTTTTACGGTAATGCTTGTATCCCGGCGCAAGTACGCGGCGGGTGCGGTTTCATTCGCCCTGGCGGTACTGGGCAAGATTACTATTCTGCTCTATGCTCCATTTCTCTTTCGGAAGATCGGATGGAAGTGGGCGCTGGTTTCCTTGGCCGTGGTGGTGGGAGCAGTTGCACCGTTCTACTACCCGCAACTGATTCAAAACTACGTCGGTTCGCTTCAGTTGTACTTCGATTATTTTGCTTTCAATGCCGGCATCTATTACGCCTTGACCGACGTTTTTCGTTGGATTGGTTTACATGCCGCCGTTCCGGTTCTTGGTTCAGTCCTGGGCGTGTTGGCTGGAATACTTGTTGTCGTGTTGTACATATTGACGAAGGATTCAAGTGTACGGGATATCATGAAGCACGGGCTTTATGCCGGGATGATTTTCCTGCTGTTGACGACTACGCTGCACCCCTGGTACCTTGCGCTGATAATCATTGCTTTGCCCTTTGTACCGAAGGTTAGCGTCATGTGGTGGGGGTTGTTCGCGGGTTGGTCCTATCTAGCGTATACAGTCGCACCACCTCTGGAGCATCGTTGGTTGGTTTATCTCGGTTACGGTGTTCTTCTGATTCTCGTGGCGATGGAAATGCGCAGGTTCTGGTTGAAACCGCTCATCAGGCGCAGGGCCACCTGGAAGGCGGAAAGAATCCTTCCACATATTCGGGGAAAGAACATCCTCGACGTGGGCGCGGCGGAAGGTTGGGTTGGAGAGGAACTCCGCCGCCGCCGACCGGATTGGAAGGTGTTCTCGGTCGATGTTATTCGCATGCAGCGCGCAAAAATACCGGCGGTTTTATATGATGGTCGTGATTTACCGTTTGGGGACAGAAGCATCGATTCCGCTTATGCTGTCTTCGTATTGCACCATTGCCGGTTCCCTGATCACGTCGTACAGGAAGTGCATCGTGTTGTACGGAATCGGTTTATTGTCATGGAATCCGTGTACCAAACGCGTATGCACAAAAGATTGCTGGAATTCCTGGATGGTCGAGTCAATGCATTCCGAAGCAACAACAAAATGGCCCAGCCACTTCATTTCGATACCATCAAGGGTTGGAAGGCGCAATTTGTATCACACGGTTTTACGATTACTTCATGTTCGATGATAAAAAGCGGCATCCATCATCAAGCGCTGTTTGTGCTCGAGCGAGGAGAGAATCAGCGTCATTGAATGAAGGAATATGACGTGGGAACTTGTATTAATCACATAAAGTTCGAAGCACATCGGGCACCAATGATTTCTTCAACCGAGCGGACAGATATCACGTCTGTACGTTTACCAGGAGAGCTTCTTGCCCATTCTTTTGTACATTACAGCTACCGATTGGCGATGCTGCCACTCGGGAGCCGGGTTTATGTGTTATGTATTGAACCGGATTGTTAGTCCAGACGGATATTAGCGTAATGAGATACGGTATCCTTCTTTTTCTCTTCGTCCTGCTCAGTCGGATGTTTATCGCCTCGGCCCAGCGGCCCAGCGGTGAAGCCGCGAATATCGACCCCTTGTACCTGGTCGACTTGCCGACTGCGGGAATTCTTCCCACTCGATCCGGTGGAGCGGACGTTTTGCTGTATCCGGAAGGAGGGGTATTGCTTTCAATCTGGTATTCCCCTATTCCGCGCACGATGGTAGGAATTTCCATGGGAGGCACACGTGTCCTCGGTGCTGGCGGAATTACCTGGAATGAGTTGCCGGGATTCAGTTTCCGGTACCGCATTTTTGACGAGAACGAAAAATATCCCGGACTGGTATTTGGTTTTGAATCACAAGGAAAAGACGGTTGGCTGCCGAAGGGAAAAAAATACGTGGTGAAATCACCAGGATTCTTTTTTTCAGTCTCCAAGAATTACCGTTTCCTGGGGTATGTGTCATTTCATGGGACACTGAACTACACACTCGAACGTCGTGATGGAGATGGGAGCCCGAATATGTTTGTTGGAGTGGAAAAAACAGTGGGAAGCATGGTTTCGGTTTTTCTGGAGTACAATTTCATGTTTGATAACGATGCGAACAAAAAGGGGTTCTGGAACGGTATGCTGAATTCGGGTCTTCGGGTGTCCACGGAAATTGGCTTGACAATTGATCTGTATTTTAAGAATCTGTTGACAAACCCCGTTCACTACTCCAAGGTAATGAGGGAGGTTCGAGTTCAATATGTTCGGTATCTGTGAAAAGAGACAAGGCGTATAGAATTGTGAACGTGGGAGACGGAGATTGAAGGATCAGCCGTCAAAATACCGTGATTTAAACTGGTTTTAGACGCTTTTTAGAGGCGATACGTAAGTTATTCGTGGTATGATCATTGTACGGTAAAGAGTAGCGTTCATATCAGTCCGAGGAGGTTCGAAATGAAAACGTGGAAATATTTTAGCATGCTTTTAGTCGCTCTGATCGTGCTGATCGGGTTCAGCGGTTGCTATACACAGGTCGCCGTTACGCCTGATAGGCAGCGTACTGACAAGTACCCGGATTATGCCGAGACATATGAAGTGGAAGATACCGCTAACTACGTGGATGAAGATGGCGCCACGATCATCAACAATTACTATTATGATGGTTATTATCCGCGTTCGAGCTTGTACTTCTCCTTTTACTACCCGTCCTGGTTCAGTTATGGGATAGGTTATTATGATCCGTTCTGGGATCCGT
>JAADGX010000179.1:0-2168 GCA_013152135.1 Chlorobiota bacterium | reverse complement strand
ATCCGTGGTACGGAGGATGGGGGTATTCGAGTTTCTGGTATTCCTCGTATTGGTCTTATCCGTATTATGGATATGGCACATGGTGGCCGAGTTATTACACGGGATATTACGGAGGCGGTTACGCGATTCGCTCCGGTATCTATCGGACGCGAACAGTCGGAGCGAGTCGGTCGTATGCTTCCAGGTACCGGTCATCTGTTGTTCGGAGGAGGGGTCTCACCTCGACTGGCGCCAGCGTCAGAACGAGATCTGGAACTGCTACCAGGACAAGCGCTTCGAGAAGTACGAGATCATCGACAACGGTGGATCAAACAACAAGATCGTCGACGGCTGTAGGTCGAGCAACAAGGTCTTCACAAGCCACGAGATCATCTTCATTGGGTTCGACATCAAGAAGCCTGCGCTCTCGATCTACGACAACAACCGTTCCATCGGTGCGATCGTCCGGAACAAGCACGCGCAGTAAAACAAACGCAACGAGAAGTTCCTCTTCCTCGCGTTCAAACGGCACTTCCATTCGTTCGAGAAGCTCCACATCACCAAACGTGAAATCCGGTCATAGCACGCGATCCAGTAGGAGTAGATCGTCTACCAGTAAAACTTCGACGAAAAGTCGGTCATCTTCCTCCGAACGCAAAAGCTATTCTACACCGCGGAAATCCTCATCTTCACGCAGTTATTCACGACCGAGTCGGAGTTCCTCCCGTAGTTCGGGCCGGAGTTATTCGTCCCCAAGCCGTGGTTCAAGCCGGAGTTATTCGTCCCCAAGCCGCGGTTCATCTTCACGTGGAAGCAGTTCGGGGCGCAGTTCATCTTCATCCGGACGAAGCAGAAGCCGGTAGTAACTCAAATCAGAGTGAAGTCACTGATACTCTTTACGGGAATGATCGCCGGGATCATACTGACGGGGTGCTACACGTTGATAATGCATCCAAACGTTGAGCGACAGGGAGTGTACGCACCACCCACGATCGGTTATGATCATAATTGTTTGCGATGCCATAGTCGTGCCGATGTTGAAGATTTTTATGCTTCTATTGAATTGAAACCGGTTGCAATTGACTCGGTATCGAGGAAAGTTGTTTTTGAACCATATTATTACTTTAACTATCCTTGGTGGTATCTGTACCTGCCACTGGAAAACAGAATGCAAAGAGACATGGACGACTCATATTCTCAATGGGTGAAAACCAAGGCAAAGCGCCAACACCGTGAATTGCGTTTCATTCCTGGTTTTTAGGCGCTGGCCGGGTTCGGGTGTGATGGCTGGAAATGAGCGGGTCGTTTCAAAGCTGAAAACAGAATCCAAGATGGGGAGAAAACCATGAAACATCGATTGTTATTCATAGTACTGGCGCTCTTTGGGCTTACCGCTGTCGGTCGGGGCCAACTCATCGAAGACGCTTTACGGCTGGCAACACCCGCAACGACGGTGGGGGCTCGGTCTTTCGCGATGGGGAATGCTTTCGTGGCGGTTGCAGATGACTATTCCGCGAGTTTTTGGAATCCGGCTGGATTAGGATTATTGCGTCGACCTGAATTCGCTCTCGGTTTGATGAACATTTCCGCGTCGAATGATGTCACCTTTTTAAATACTGCGATGCAGGCAACGACAAGTAATACCAGGCTGAATAATGTCGGTTTTGCACTACCTTTTCCCACCATGCGGGGAAGTCTCGTTTTCGCTGTTGGATACAATCGAATCCAGAATTACGACGCCTCACTGGCGTTTAGTGCTCTAAATGGTACCCGATCGATTATCCCTGTTCTTAAAGACCCTGATCCGGAACTTGACCTCGCCTGGAAACTTTGGCTTCAAGACGACCAGGGAAATACCCCGTTTGATCTTGGTTTAAAGCAAAGTGGTGACGTTGTGGAGTCCGGAGGGATGAATGCATGGACGTTCTCGGGAAGCGTAGAAGCGGCGAGGAACATATTTGTCGGATTAACGCTCAACCTTCTGTCGGGGGCATACAAATGGGACCGTGTTTGGACCGAAGAAGACGTCAATAATATCTATCAGGATGCTATTGTGCAGAGCAAGGAATTTGACACGCGAGATTTTCAGCATTTCCAAATGAATGAACAGGTCAAGCAGGACATCTCGGGATGGAACGTGCGTATGGGATTCCTGTACAAGATTAAGGATTATGCCCGTATAGGAGCTG